>JAKATV010000355.1 GCA_021818565.1 Planctomycetota bacterium | reverse complement strand
TTGCATCGTCCTTAAAGTGGCCGGTTTTCACCTGCCCGCAAGTGGCCGGTTTTGCCCGCCCGCTGACAAGACATCCCATAGTAGAAGCAGTGCCTCGCCGCTTTTATGGCTTGGAAGCACACCCGACGGACATGGAGTTATCTTATGCCGGGGCGAGAGCAGTATATAAATCGGCCGGCCTGCCGGCCGTTCCGGGTTCCGGCGCGCGCGGTGCGGGCCGGACACCTTACTCATAATTTTATGGGAGGGAATCCAATGAAAATGAAGAAAACGATTCAAAAGGCAATGCTGGCAACCGGATTATGCGGCGCGTTGGCGATGGGGGTCGGTTATGCTCAGGCCGGCAATTTTCAGATTCTGCATTCATTCGGTACCGGCGCGGCCAAGGATGGCGCAGGTCCCCATGGCTCGCTGATCCAATCCGGCTCGACCTTGTATGGAATGACCACCTATGGCGGAACCGGCAATGCCGGCACGATCTTCAGCATTACCACGCCCGAACCAGCCACGGCGGCGCTGCTGGCGGTTGGTGGATTGGGGCTGCTGGCCAGACGTCGCCGGCGGGCGATAGTAGAAAGTAGAGCACGCGGCAAAGCCGCGAGAAAGCAGAACAGTCTCTCATGCTCCGTTGGGGGCACCTACGGAGCATGAAAATGGGTCATGGCGGCGTCATACTGGTCATCGGCCAAGACGGACACAGGCCGTTTTCTCTGTGATGCGTATGAGCTCGCAGAACAGTCTGGCCCGGACGCCGCCACGAACCTCGGATTATGGCCCCCCGCGTGGGGAGCATGTAAGACAGATTGTACTGTTTGCGGCGTCTTCCGTCATGGTCACAGGTTAGAGGTCTCTTTTTTAAGGAGTCCGCTCCGGCTAACATCGCTCGGCTATATTCAGCAATAGAAAGTCTGTGTGCTGTGAAGTTTCGTGGTGACACATTGTTGTTTTTAGTTGGTTCGGTCAAGTCCCTTATAGAATATGGTTCTTTTGCCCGTCCCAACAGCGCGCACGTGCCGTGCGCGCCGATTTTGGCCGGTGAAACCGACCACATTTATATAAAGCGGTGTGAGCAGAACAATGTTCGAACGCCTGAACGTCTGCTATCGGCAATCCAATTATTTATAAAAGACAACCCCGAATATACCGCTTTTTAACCCTTCCCCCAGGGGGGAAGGGTAGCATTTTCATTTTACCCTTGTATTGCAAGGGTTTTATTCGTTTTTCGAGCGTGGCGCCTTGTCAGAAAGCGGCCCGTTCTGACACGTGGGCGGCCGGATTCCAACCGAGTTTTTCCATCCAGTTCAGATATTGAGCGAGATCAAACGGACGCGGCCCGGCGAGATAGTAATTGACCGCGATATAGCCATCCGAAGACCACTCCAGCCGCCAAAATGCCGGCCGCTCGGCTACCGTTATGTGTCCCGCCAGGGCTTTGTCGTTGGCGGCAATTTCACATGTCGTCTCAGAGAGAAGTTCGCCGGTGTCTACATCATCGACCCGAAGCCGACCGGAAACGACCGCGAGGGTGTCGTTTACCACGACCAGGGCGTGTTGGCCGTCCCGCGGTTCGGCGCAGATGGGGCATATATCGGCCTGAACCCGCCGCACGTAGTCGTAGGCTATTTTTCTGCGATTGAAGTAATCCACAATGCCGTCGGAGATAATGGGCCAGCCGTCACGGAGATTCCACCATAAAATGCCGGTGCGATCGAACTTGCTCTGGCGGAACCTTTCGATGAAGAACTTGAGCGCTTCGGCCTGGGAAATTTGCGAAGCCAAAATAAAACGCTCCAAGGTGTCCGGCACCTGGCCAAATAACACCGCGGTTTGCTTGGCCATCAGCGGAATACGGTAATTGTAATCCGTAAATTGCGGTAGGGGCCGTACCGCATGGGTCAGCCATTGCTCGTTATCCCGCCAGGGCCATACATGGGAAGGATCCATCATCCGTTCCAGCGACGCTCGGTCCGGGCAGCCGTGGTAGCCGATTTCGCTGGCGAAATGCGCCGGGGAAGAGATGTAATACGACCCCTTGAAATCATCGCGTGGTCCCCAGAGATGGTCCTCCGGCTTGAGATGGTCATAATTGCCCGCCTGTACCAGGTCGGGACTACGATATGGAGAACTCGGCAGATACGCCCGCAGAGGGTCCAGGCGGCGGACCACTTCCGGGAGAACTTGCCGACTCAGACGATCGGTATTTGGATCCTGGCCAGGTTTTGTCCAACTGTAGATATCATCTATTTCATTATTGCCTGCCCAAAGAACCAGGCTGGGATGAGAGCGGAATTTCATCACCACGGCTTGGGCCTCGGCACGAATTTTGGCCGCAAATTCATCGGTTTGCGGATAGATGGCGCAGGCCAGGGCAAAATCCTGCCAGACCATGACGCCATGGCGATCGCACAGATCAAAGAAGGCGTCATCTTCATAAACGTTGCCGCCCCAACAGCGGACCATATTGCAATTCAAATCCACCAGCATTTCAAATGTCGCGTCCAGATGCCGCCGGTCGCGGCTGTGAAAGGCATCCAGGGGAACCCAGTTCGTGCCTTTGGCGAAGACGCGTTGTCCGTTGATGATAAAGACAAACTCACCCTTACCCTGGGGAGAGAGGATGTCGGTGCGTTGCAATTGGGCGGTACGCAACCCGATTCGCCGCTCGTGAACATCTTGAACGTTACCGGTGGAATCCAACAGTTCGAGGCGGGCTTCGTAGAGAGCAGCCGGGCCATAGCCCCGCGGCCACCAGAGGGCGGCATTCTGAATGTCCAGGATGGCGCGGCCATGCGTGCCCAAAACGGCATGTTCGGATGAATACGCGACGTGCCCATCGCGGCGAAGGGTGATCCGTATGCACCAGCCGTCCAAGTGATGCTCGGGAGTTGTAAAATCCCAGTCCACCAGCAGGGACGCAGTCCGCCGTTCCGGATCGGCCGCCAGAGTGGCCCAATAAACCGTTCGCCAGCGCGTGGGTGGCACGATCAACAGGTTGACACCCCGCCATAGTCCGGCACTCACCACGCGCGGCATGATGTCCCAGCCATACATGTGCGGCGCTTTGCGAATGGGCAATGATTCCCAATTGGCGACTCCCGCCCACTCCACCGGCACGGGCTGACGCCGCCGGCCGGCAAGCACCGCCGAATCAATACGCACCAACAACTCGTTATCCCCTTGGGAACGCAGCATATCCGTGATATCAAAGGTGTGGCCGATCAGCATGTTGTCAGTGGCGCCGATGGGATGATCGTTGATAAATATCGTTCCCAGGCAATCCAGACCTTCAAACTGCAGGAAAACCCGGTGTCCCCGCGGCGCCGGCGGCGTCGGAAAGTTCCGTTGATACCACCAACGGTGCGCTTCGTATGACCGCAATTTGTAGATGCGATTGCCAACATATAGCTCCGGCAATTCACCCGCGGCGATCAAGTCGAGTTCCACGTTGCCGGGCACGGTCGCCTCGATGGTGGGCCAATCCGAATGACGCAGATCATCCGGACTTTCCGGAGCCGTGGCATTCTGTTGGCCATACCGAAGCGCCCAAGGGCCGTTTAAGCTGATACATCGAATGGCGCTGCCGGGGCATCCAGCCATTGGCGGACAAACCTGCGTTGCGGATGCCGTTATAACATGATCTTTTATCTTACACGATGATGTCATTGGATAAATCCTTTCCTATCCCGAATACTTATAGTGGCGTACCCTGAAAAAGAAAACTGGTCAAACATTCTTCTTTAGGTTACGCCGCCTTTTTTCTCCATCCACAACTTTTGATTGTATCCCCGACAGCTCTGGCAAAAACCCCGAAAAATGGCCTTGGCCCGCCGTCGTCCTCCCCCCGGAGTTTCTGGATTTTTGGCCCCCAACTGTGTAACTTAGGCTATCTATTCATGAAGGAAGGTTCGACATGGCCACACAAATGTCTGAGTATCCCGCCAAGCTATCCGTTGATTACCCTGAAACACCCCTGAACCGCACCTCTACCTGCTTCCGCATCTTCGCCGCAATTCCTATTTACATCATTCTTGCGGTACTCAACGGGGGCAGCTTTCAGATGGTGCATCAGTCAGCATCTGGCGCTTCGGATTCGGCGCTGGGGGCGCCCTCTGGTTCGCAACCCTGTTGATGATACTCTTTCGCCGAAAATACCCCCGCTGGTGGTTCGACTTCAGCATGGCGCTGTTCAAATTCGCCACAAGAGTGGGCGCGTATCTCTTCCTGCTTCGTGATGAATACCCCTCGGGCCTGTGACAGTTTCTGTCCGGGGTCGGCGATTGGTAGAATGGGAGAAACTGATCCACAGGAAGTGGTTCGGAAGTTATGGCTTCTGTTCAAGGAGGA
>JAKATV010000169.1 GCA_021818565.1 Planctomycetota bacterium | reverse complement strand
CCGGTCCGCCTGGCTGCTCTGCAACCGCATATTATTTTCCAAAACAAGCTGCGAAAGCGAAGCTTCACGCGTACTTGGCCGGATTGTACGAACCCCAACGCGAGCTGGGACGCGCAGCACAGGCGGGCGTCTGGGACCTCCGACTCAGCGCGTTTGCAGGCCTTCGCAATTTCCTTATCGAGCTTTTCCAGTAATGAAAAAAGCCCGTAAATTTGATGCGCAAGTTCCGTAACCGCATTGCGCAGTCAACCGTGACGCAGCCCCGTTCGGCGAAACGCTTTTTGGGACTTGTGGGGGGCAGGCAATTCCGCGGAGAACTGCAGGGGGCACACAAAAATTGACAATGACGATTTCTTTGTGCTATAAAACCTTGATGCTTGTATTGCGGTACATGTTCGTCGGCTTGCTGACTTTTGCTTTGGCGGTTCTGCCGATATTTTGTCCGTGTTCCGGTACCGCTACGGCATCATCGCCAACCGCTACGGCCTCATACTTGGGACGGGCGGATTTCAATAATTCCGGATATGTTTGCCGCCAATTCCCCGGTAAATCAAATCCGTGCCGGTGTCACGAACTTCTGTCGCGGGATGTTCCCGCGGCCAGGGCTTCGTTTCCGCTGATACACGCCAGGCTTCGGGCGGCGGCACTTTGCGATCTTTCATCTCATAAAATGCATCAACCCCGTGCCGTCCCTTCTTCATTTGTCAACATTCACGCCCTTGACCTAAGTCAACACACACTGCTGCACCAGCACTGCGCGCTGGTGGTCTGAATCGCTACTTTATCAAAGGCTTTTGCGGGGTTGATTAGGCAAACCCTGCCGGGTGAATTTTATTTATCCGATTCCGCGGCTCCGTTGATGATGTGGAGATTTATAAATGCGTTTTTATTTATCAGGTTTTCTCCTGGCGGCCCTGTTGCTGGGAGGGTGTACGAAAATTCCGCCAATGGCGTCAACGCCAACGGAAAATCCAGCCGATGCCTTGGCGCAGGCCGGGCCGGCGATTCCAGCATCAGATTTTCTTAATGTCAGCAATGCGTCCGCCCAAATTGCGCCGCCGCAAGTTACCGCAGGAGAAAATCTACCGTTGGCGGGTGCCACCACCGCGCCGGCCAAGCCTGCTGCGGGGGAAATGGGCAACGCTTCGAGTATGAAAAATATGAACATGTCCGGAATTGGTTCGACGATGACCATGGGGTCAACTTCGGGAACAAAACATGCCGGGGGTATGAAATGAAAAATAATCAGATAGATAAAATTAAACGATACGGCGGTGCTGCCTTGGGCGCTATTCTTCTGACAGGCTGCGCGACGGTTCCCCGGGAAGGGGGTTTTAAGTCCGTGGCCGGCCTTGCCCGACAGCGCACCGGGGCAACCGTGATCTGGGATCAAAATACGAAAGCCGATCAGCAAGTACACGCCGCGATTGGCAAGCTGCTGGCGCGGCCGTTAACGGCGCACGCGGCGGTGCAGATTGCGTTATTGGATAACCCGGAATTACAGGCCCGATATGAACAGCTCGGCGTCTCGCAGGCAGATGTCGTGCAGGCGGGGTTGTTATCGAATCCGATATTTAATTTTGATATTCGGTTTCCGGCGGCTCCCTTTCATGGCTGGGACGCCAGCGTGGCCCAGAATTTTCTGGATATTCTTCTGTTACCGACCCGAAAACAAATCGCCGCAGCACAATTTGCCGCAACTAAAGCGCAAGTCACCAACGCCGTGGTCACGCTGGCGCAACGTACCCGCGCCGCGTATTATCGTCTGGTTGGCGACCAACAGATGGTGACATTGGAAAGCAGAATTAAACAGGGGGCCGCGGCACAGCTTGATCTGGCGAAAAAGCTGCGTCAGGCCGGCAATTCTCCGCCGATTGCCTATGATCAGCAACTTACGCTTTACGAACATGTCCGCCTGCAATTGGCCATGGATAAAGCCACCGTGCTGGAAGACCATGAACGGCTCAATGCGCTGATGGGCTTATGGGGGAAAGAAGGGAACTGGACGGTACCGGCCAGGCTTGCCATTCCGCCGACGCATGACCTGTCGCTGAAAGGCTTAGAGGCCGTGGCGCTTAAGCAGAGCCTGAGCTTGGTCGCGGCGCGCCAGCGCCTGCGTGCCGACGCCATTGCATTACGGATTTCCGGTATTGCCGGGCTTCTACCCGGAGCCGCCATCGGATTGGATTATGTCCGTGATCCGGACGTGCGTGGAACACTGGGACCGGCAATTTCCCTGCCGATTCCCATTTTTAATCAGGGCCAACCGCAGGTCGCTATTGCCGAGGCTCAATATCGTGCGGCATATCGGAGCTATCAGGCCGCGGCGATTCGCATACGGGCCAAAGTCAGCGAAGCATGGATCGCCATGCACGCGGCGCATCAGGAAGTTCTGTTTTATCAACGCATTATGTTGCCGCTGCGCAAACGCATGGTCGATGAAACGCAACTGGCCTACAACGGCATGTATGTCAGCGGATTCGTGCTCATGGAGTCCAAGCAGGCGGAAATTGATACAGCTCGACATTATGTGCAGACCGTGCAGCGCTATTGGCTGGCGCGGCAGCAACTCCGGCAAGTGCTCGGCGGCCTAATACCTGCGCAAACTGACGGAAGAAATAAGATATCCCCAACACGCTCACACAAGGAGAAATAAAATGTTAAATCGCAGACACGTATTGGCCTCCGGCGCGGCACTGGCCGCCGGAGCCGCCATATCCGGTAAAGCGTCCGCGGCGGCAGCCCACGCCGCAGATCATGAAAACAGTTATGGCGGACGAGACCGTGCGACAGAACTCGCGCGCAAACTTCGAGCGAAACCATTGCCGCCCGGGTTGCCGCATCGCGACTATATGCCGGTGGTAGCGCCCAATACCGGCACGTTGCCCTTTGAGATCGTCGATGGGGTTAAAGTGTTCCACATGGTGGCGATGGAATTTTGGAACGAATTTGCGCCGGGGCTCAAGGCTTTGGTATGGGGTTATAATGGCATGTTACACCCCGTGCTGGAAGCGGTGGAAGGCGAGCGGGTGCGCATTTATGTTACCAATCGCTTGCCGGAGCCGACAACGGTGCATTGGCACGGAGTGTACATCGATAATGGCATGGATGGTGTAGGCGGTATGACGCAAAAATCGATTCCACCGGGCGAAACGTATAAATATGAGTTTAATCTGGTGGAACCTGGCACAAAAATGTACCACCCGCACCATGATGAAATGACACAAATCGCTCTGGGCATGACGGGTATGTTTGTGATTCACCCGCGCAAACCGCGGTACAAAGTGGACCGTGATTTTTCCATTATGCTGCACGAATGGAGCATCGTTCCCGGCACCGATCGCCCCAATCCGATGGAAATGACTGATTTCAATGTCTTTACCATGAACGGGAAATCATTCCCACTGACCCATCCACTGGTGGCGCGAACCGGGCAGCGCGTCCGCGTTCGGCTGGGAAACCTGGGGCCTATGGACCATCATCCCATACACCTGCATAACTATTCATTTCAGGTGGTCGGCAGCGATGGCGGAGATTACCCACGATCCGCCTGGCAACCGGAAACGACCGTGCTGGTGCCAGTGGGATCAACGCGCGTTTTTGAACTGGACGCATCCAATCCAGGCGACTGGGCCATGCATTGCCACATGACGCACCATGTCATGACACAAATGGGGCATCAGTTCGGCAATATGATTGGCGTGAAGCCGGGAAACTTGGGGGATAAATTTCGCGATTTATTACCTGATTATATGACCATGGGCCAAGATGGCATGGGTGCCCCCATGGGGATGACCAGCCTACCAAATACCGCACCGATGACCGGCGGCCGTGGGCCGTATGGATATATCAGCATGGGCGGTATGTTCACCGTGATGAAAATCCGGGACAACATCACACATTATAACGATCCGGGATGGTACAAAAGTGATGTGCCGCCGGGAACCGTGGCGGAAAAAGCTCAGGAGACGCAGTTGCGGCGGGACCGAATAAATCCGGATAGGATACCGGCTCCGATTCCCGGGCCGTCATCTCCCGCAGCAGCACCGGAATGATGGAATCACTTTGTTGACCCGGAAATCACTGTTCCGGCCGGCGCAAAAGTGACTTTGACTCTGTTGAATATGGATTTTGGTCCCGGGATGATTCATGGGGTATTACTTCTACAACGCTATAAGTGACTCCAATCGCAGACTATCATGTCCTTCAATTTCAGGCCCAGCGTGTGCAAACGTCGAAGTGTCCGCTTGCGGTGGCTGCGTTCGGCAGCGACATTGCGGCGTTGCGTCCGAACCAGCGTCCGGGAGATCATCTGGGCCAGAGCTTGTGTGCATCGGCCGCCGC
>JAKATV010000051.1 GCA_021818565.1 Planctomycetota bacterium | reverse complement strand
CTGTTGCAATTTGAGCATGCCGGGAAGAAAAAGCTTGTCCTGCACCACACCATTTTTTACACCCGCCGCTTTGGCCAGATGATAAAGCTCCAGAGCGTCCGCCGAGCTTACCGCCACCGGCTTTTCGCAATACACACTCTTGCCCGCGGCAATGGCCTGCTTGACCGCTGCCGCCCGGCGGTCAGTGGTCTGGGCGTCAAAATAAACTGTGTAATTTTTGTCCGCCATTACCTTGTCCAATTCGGTGGAAATGGCTTTTATTCCCGTGGCCGCCGCCAATTGCTCCAGCTTGGACTTATTACGGCCCACCAGAATGGGGTCCGGCATAATCACTTCATCATCATTAAGTTTTACGCCCCCCTGCTTGATAATCGCCGCAATTGAGCGATACAGATGTTGATTGGTCCCCATGCGCCCCGTGACGCCGTTCATGATAATTCCAACACGATGTATTTTCATAATTCCACGCTTTCTTAAAGACCGAAGAACGCGGGATTATAACGCCGTTAAAACAGGTGGCAAACTGAGGCCGCACGGGGCCGCAGGTGGTACGCGTGTCGCAGCTACACCGGTAGCGCGGTAACAATTCTGGGTACTCCGGCAGGAAGAAATCGCGGGTTATTTCTGCACAATTCCCACTGGAGCCGCGAGCATCACATTATCCTGCCGCAACACGTGCAACATTTCATACATCTGCAGGATAGTTTTGCGGTAAGACTCCGGCATGGCTCCTGCCATGATTTTTAAGCCGGCGGGAAGTTCCGCTTGCAGGCCCAGTCGCCGGCGAATTAATTGCGTCAGAGATTGTGCCCGCGGATAGACCACCACGCGGTAGGCCCCATGGATTTTTCCATCCTTGGCGGCAATGACAATCGAATCATGCAGCGAACCCACGCGGTCCACCAGTCCCTTGCCAACCGCCATGGAACCGGGGAATAATCGCCCCCGCGCCACTTTCTGAATATCCGCTATCTTTTTGCCGCGCGACTGCATTACCCGGCGGGTAAACAGGGCATAGGTCTGTTTCATCATGTGTGTGATAAAGGTGCGTTCTTCCGGCGTAAAGGGCGTCGTGCTGTCAAACATCGCCGCATTCGTACCCATGGAAAAAGTCTGGATATGTAATCCGATTTTCTTAAACAATCCGCCCAGCACCACTTTGCCGCCCACCACGCCAATGGAACCCGCAATGGTGCCGGGGTCCGCAATTATTTCGCGACCGGCGGTGGAAATATAGTAACCTCCGCTGGCGGCTTCAGCCCCCATCGAAACCAGCAAAGGCTTTTTCCGGCCCGCGGCGTGGAGAATCTGCCAAATTTCCTCACTGGCTTCGGCTGATCCGCCGGGCGAATCCACACGCAGCACAATCGCCTTCACCGCGGAATTTTTCAGCGCCGCTTTGACCTCCCGGCGAATCCGGGCCGGCGTGACTAAATTGGCATCGTAGCTGGTCCCGGGAGAATCATCGGTGATCGTGCCATCGGCACAAATGACCGCCACTGCCGGTTTCTCACTGGCCCGCGGATGCCGGGGCGAACCGAGCATCTGCAAAAGTGCCAGCGGGCTGCTTAAATCTATCGGTGAAACTTTTTTGACGCCATAATGAGCGATAAGTGTTGCCGGCCCGTCAAAATCCGTTTCCACCCATTTTTTAATATCTTGCCGATTTTCCAACGCATCAACAAAACCCATTTTTTTAGCGGTAAGTCCTTCCATCCAACTGGTGTTAATGGCGGAAACAATCTGGGAATGCGTAAGATTGGGCCGGTTCTGCGCGATGGTCGCCACAATCTGCCCGTACCACGCCGTTATCAGCCGCTTAATCTGTCTGGCAAACGCCGGGCTGGCGGAACTCCGCGTCATTGGCTCTTCAGCTCCCTTGAATTTCCCGATCTGCACCATGTCGGCCTGCAAATCCAATTTGCTTAACAGGCCTTTGAAAAACATTAATTGAATCGCCACGCCCGGCAAAAACAGATCGCCATGCCGCGACATAACCGCGTCATTGGCGTAGCTGGCCAGCAGGTAGGTATTGGTGTCAAAATCCGGAGAAAATACCGCAACCTTTTTACCTTTGGCTCGCAGGTTCGCAATCAATTCCCCCAGTTCCTGCGATTGCGTTAATGAGAGATCAAACGATCGCAGGTTTAGAAACACCCCCTGAATGGATTTATCCCGCGCCGCATGGACTAACTGCGTCATGGTTTGTGTCAGCGAGGATTGCCGACTTGGCCCCATGCTCAGCCAACTGAAGGAAAATCCGCTGGGATGCTCCCGCAGTTGCCCCTGCAGCGTGATAACCGCAATACGATTTTCCGCCTTGACGCGCGGTGCGCCCACAAACGCCACCGCACCGGCCGCCAGAGCCGCTACAGCGAGAACAATTTTCCGATACGGCAAACATTTCAACATCGACGCCATCCTCAAAACGGCCGGCCTGAAAAGCCAACGCCCACTATTGTAGCCCGCGGCCAACAAAAAGCCGAATCATTTTCCCCGGAATTTCCGTGGGAGCCTGTGACCGATTCTGCGACTCGGCGGCGGTTCAATAATGGGGAGGTTAAGGTTTCAATATTTCACGGATCACGGGTCGGTATGGCCAGGGGCGACGAACAATCCAGAATTCGGAATCGAAAAGGCCTTTACAGTATTTATCAGAATTGTTCAGTAGTTTCAGTCATGATCAGTAGCGGCTGCCGCGGCTGAGATTTCGGGTTATAGGCCAGTTTTCGGGCTGCCGGTGCTCAAGAGGTTTGTGGGCGGCTGTGGCCGCCAGCATTCAGGAGCTAGTCTCCCAGTATTGCGCAGTATGGGTCAGTATTGATCAGTAATTTCAGAATTGCGCGAAATGAGTGCGGGCGTCATAATTTGTTTTGGTGCAACGCGGTCCTCATGGCTGGGACGGGGCCAGTGATGCGGGCATGTTATTGCCGGCTTGCGTTCACAGACGAGCCTGAAATGGTCTGACCACTACACCGCGGAGACGTAATTGGGTATACTCAACGGCGTGAAGGAAACAGATGCTGGCTTGGCATGGTGCCGAGAATCCCGCCTTGTCCGAAGTCCAGACATGAGGTTGACAAATGAAGCCATCTGAAGCCCTGCAAAACCACCGCGACGCGGTACTACAGACCGCCCGAAAAATCGGGGCGTACAATATCCGTGTATTCGGCTCCGTATTGCATGGTGAGGATACTGACGGCAGCGATCTTGATTTGCTGGTGGATGTCCCGCGGGGGATCACGCTTCTTGATATGGTGCGCCTGCAGACATCGTTGGAGAAGCAATTGGGCGTGTCCGTGGATGTTCTGACCCCAAAGGATATTCCCGCCCGATTTCGTGAACTGGTAGTCAAGGAAGCCAGGCCGGTATGAACACAGCATCGCGCGACAGGGAATATCTGGCACATATTTGCGGTGCCGTTGAACGAATTCGTCGCTACCTGACCGGGAAAGACGAGACGGACTTCATCGCCGACGAATTGCTCCAGGATGGTGTCATGCGCAACTTGGAAATTATTGGCGAGGCGGTTAGCAAGTTAAGCCCGGATCTGAAATTGAGACACGACGATGTCCCATGGCACGAAATATCGGGTATGCGCAACCGGCTTATCCACGGATATATGGATGTAAACCTTGAGATCGTCTGGGACACCGTGGCGAGGATTTTACCCGATTTTCTGGCAAGAATTCAGCAAATTCAGGAAACGTCCCCGTAGGCTGCCGATCTTCAAGTCTAAGTGCCCTGGACCATCCGGCAATGAGAATAGTCTCCCGTGATGCCAAGCCTCACCCGCGCAGGATGAAAAAAGGCCATATTGTTTCGCTGTTGCGAAGGTCTGGCGATTTTCCGGAGCAGAAGACTTTTACAGTATTGCGCAGTATGGGTCAGTTTTGATCAGTAATTTCAGAATTGCGCGGAATGAGTGCGGGCGTCATAATTTGTTTTGGTGCAACGCGGTCCTCATGGCTGGGATGGGGCCAGTGATGCGGGCATGTTATTCACGTGTCAAACCCCGGCGGGCCGGGATGCGGCACTCGTGCCGCGGAGAAGCTATGGGGGCCAGGACTGGCGCATAATGAAATAATGAATAATGAGTAATGGCTAAAACGAGGGGATGCTATCCATCCCGGCGCGCACGGGATAAACTCCGGCGGAGGGGTCACCGCTGCGGCGGCTGGAACAGGAGAGCGCAAGGACTTATGCGTGATTCTACGGTACGCGGAGCGTGCAATGTGGATTTGGATGTTTGGCCCCTCGCGGGTGCCAATACAGTCCCGGAGTAATTGGTTCGGCGGTCAGCGGTTGTGGCTGCTCGCCCGCTGCAACGCGGCCTCAATCTTTTCGA
>JAKATV010000519.1 GCA_021818565.1 Planctomycetota bacterium | reverse complement strand
ATGCGGAATCGTCGGCGGCCATACCCAATTTGCCGGCCATTCGTGCCGCCGCGGCCTTCAGGCCTTTGATATGCGCATAATTTTCCAGCATGGTGGCGGTGGAAACTTCATCACCCACCTGCAACGTCAAGCCGCCTTTGAATTGCTGGCAAATGTCATCGAAAGCATCCATATCACCATGACGGCTGAATACCAGCTTCACCGCTTCCCCGATCAGGGAGGTCACCAGTTTATCTTCTGCGGATTCACCTTCCGCCAGCATGAGTTCAATTTTTCCCCGGCAACTGGCATGAATAAATGGCAGATCATCCGTCCGCGCGGTGACCCTGTTTTCCCCATGCACAATGCCGCGCCGCTCGGCGGAGCTGACCAGATTTTCCGTATTGGTAATCGAACACCGAACACTTACGCCGCTGGCCTGATTAATATGCGGGCTTTGGCGCGCCAAGCGGACAAATTCCTCGAGGATTTCATGCATATAAAGCGGAACAGTCACCTGAACGCCGCTGTCGCGCTCCAGCCATGCATTGTCCTGTGTGATTTTAATGGCTTCGCCAATGGTATGCGGATAATGGGTTCGCACCACCGTGCCGATACGGTCTTTCAGCGGTGTCACAATGCGGCCGCGATTGGTGTAATCCTCGGGGTTGGCGGAAAATACCATGCACAGGTCCAGGTCCAGGCGAATGGGGTAACCGCGAATCTGCACGTCGCGCTCTTCCAGCACGTTAAAAAGTCCGACTTGAATTTTGGGAGCCAGATCGGGCAGTTCATTCATGGCAAATATGCCGCGATTGCAGCGCGGGATCAAGCCAAAGTGCATGGTACTTTCATCCGATAAATAACGCCCCTGCGCATGGCGTACCAGATCAATTTCCCCGATTAAGTCGGCAATGGTGACATCCGGTGTGGCAAGCTTTTCATGGTAGCGATTGCTGCGATGCACCCATTCTATGGCCGCATTATCGCCTTGCTCGGCAATGATTTTTTTTCCCGAAGCCAAATGCGGGTCCAGCGGATCATCCGGGATTTCACATTGTGCCAGAACGGGAATCCATGGATCCAGTAAATCCGGCAGCATTCGCAGGAGCCGCGTTTTGGCCTGACCGCGCAGACCCAGAAAAAGCATGTCATGCCGGCTCAAAATGCCATTGACGATCTCGGGAATGACCGTCTCCCGGTAGCCCACAATACCGGGAAATAACGGTTTACCGGTCCGCAGAGCGGCGATGACGTTACGCCGCAACTCATCTTTCACCGAGCAGGGTTGATACGGCATTTTTTTTAGTTCAGCTACAGTACGCGCGGAAGGGGGATTGGCCATGTTTATCCTCATCACGATCTACAACACGAATGTACTTCCTGCCATCGCCGGTCCGGTACTCATCGGCGGCAGCCAGTATTGGTTAATTCCTCCAACACACTTGAGATGTTAGCGCCCCGAGGCCAGAGAATCAATGGGGGAAACAGGCGGCGGTTGGATTGTGGCTGGCAATAAACCCGGGCAGTCCTCCGCGGCGCGAGCTTCCAAGACCCGCCATTTTTCTTGGCGCGGGCAATGATGCCGTCGATCTTTCCGCATGCGGGGAAATATTGCCACGCATGTTGGATAATTCAGGGTATGAATCTGCCCCGCTATTGGGGAAGCCTCTAAATAATATTGATCGCCCGACCGGCAATTAACACCACAATGCCCAGTGAAATAATGGCCTGCAACATGGTCAAGAGTTTGGCCCAGCGGGAAAGCACGGGAGTATCCGTTGGGGAGAACGCGGTGCTGGTGGTAAAAGCGACGAATAAATAATCCAGAAATCGCGGAGACCAGGATGGATCGCCGTTTCTCATGGTCATCTGGGGGAATAAGAAACACCCCGTCTGGTAGTGGCCGCGCGAGGCCCGCGCGTGCGGTCCCCCGCCATCAAGCCGCCAGTACCAAAAGGCGAAAATCAGAACATTAATCATCCAAAGCATTCCCGCGGCTCTGAGCATCTGGATCGGCGTATCATGATGTGTTGGCAAATCCCGTACCAGTGCCAATAGTGAATACCCGGTAAACAGCGTAATAAGGGCCGCGGAAATGTGGCCGCACACATGGCTAAGGAAAAAACACCGCCGCAATCGGAAAATAATCAACGGAATCAACACGGCCGTAACCACAATTAACAGCAGCCAAGGCGGACCTAACATCATGGACCGTGGCAACAGCATGTAAAATCCACAGGTTATAAAAGTCGCCAGCAACGGGACAGATAATGGTTCAATGGCAAGCTTCCCAGACTGAGTTTGCGGTAAGTCCGCGGCGTCATGTTTGGGAGTCGGCATCTGATTCATTCCCATATTATACCGCAAACACGTTTCAGGAAACGCGTTGATCAATAAATCGCGCGGGTTTACGGGGGTTGGCAGCGCTTTGCAACTCGCGGATGGCGGAGATGCTCGAAAAGATAATTTTTGGCTGAACTTTTAACAGCGCCCGAACGGTTAAGGCCAGGCGCTCACGAATGGCGGAGCTGCTTTTGGTTAAGCAAACGTGCAGTTCTATGCGATCACTTAAATCATGCTCCCGATGGGCAATAATGGCGTAGTCCCGCACCTCCGGAATCCCATTGAGGCAGTCGGCAATCGCCGATGGAAATAAACTCGAACCGCGCACCTTTAATAATTGCCGCTTTCTTCCCAATATCGGCCCGAGGCGCGGAGTGGTGCGGCCGCATGGGCATGGATCGGTATACAGTGCGGCGATGTCACCGGTGCAGAAGCGTACCAGCGGCATACCCTCCACGCCCAGCGGTGTAACGACCACCTCACCCATGGTGCCGGCGGCGACGGGAGAGCCTTGCTCATTTATTATTTCCACAACCGCCAGGGCGGGATTCAAATGCCCCCCAACACACACCGGCCCCTCGGCAAAGGTGGAGCAGGTTTCCGTACACGCATAGGTGCTAATCGCCGGCACCCCCAGATTATCCATCAAGCGCAACGCCAAAGCATTGGGGACCAGCGCGGCGGTGCGCAATGGTTCTCCAATTCCGATAACGGCCTGAATTTCCGGCGCAGGCCTATCACAGGACGCCGCGTTTCCGGCACCAGCCAACAGCGATGGAACGGTGATGACAAACGTCCGGGCACCGCGATGCACAAGAGATTGTAAAATATCGAGCTGCGCACAATATGCGGCCCCCGCCCGAATACATGCCGCGCCTAATTTCTGTGCGCCCAGCCAATATGCCAAACCCGCAACAAACATACGATCCAGCGCCAAGGCTAGAATCAGAGTATCGCCCCGGTTTAGCCCGGCAATGTTCAAGGCAACGGCCTCATTCTCCGCCAGGCGCTGCAGATCGCTCTCGGTCAGTGGAACGCGCAACGGCTTACCGGTGATACCGGAAGTGGTAACCCACTCCCGCACATCTTGGCTTTTGCAGGCAAAGGCGGCGTCGCCTGCCGCGGCCAACTGATCTTTATGCGTCAGCGGAAATTCAACAAGATGTTCCAACGACTGAATGGTACCGGGAAGCACCCCGGCGTAATAGGTGGACTTGCCCGCGTGGCTAATATGCCGGCGCAGGGCATCAAGCTGCAAGGCCTGCCAGCGTTCTACCGGCCAGAATAAATGCCCGCCGACCTGCCCCGTGCGTCTTTTGTCTGATCTATTACCTGATGTGCGATTGTTCTTCACAGGGTGTCCCTCATACTATTTTGCGTCAAAGTTTATAGTTAAAAGCAAACAATCGCCAGCATCCCAGATAATTACCTTGTGCGGAACATAGCCACGCTGATAGTGCAAATATTGCATTTCAAGGTTCTGTCGCCAATGGAGCAGACGGCAATACCGCAACTTTCCAGCCGGCCCGGCAAACAGATAACGTGTCTGATGAAGGGTTCCGGAAAGTAAGTGCGTGCCACGACGGAAATGTTTCAACCGCAATGCCGCCGCTACAGGCAAGCGCAGCGCCAAGGCGGTATCCACCCCAATTTGCCGCGCCAAAGTTTTCGGAAAAGCTCCGGCTTTGTGCAGGACCTGACAACGGTTTGCCTCAACCCGCACGTCACAAAGCAGTGTTCCAAATTCTGACGCACAGGTAACGCGCAGCGTGTGTGGCGATTTCCCATTTATTCTGCCGATCATGCTGATGCGATGACCGCGCCAGTCCAGGGCTGCAAAAAATTGCCGATCCCATCGTCGTGGAAATTTCGACAATGCGCGATGTGCCGCCGCCGCAGTTGGCGCGGGAGCCATGGGAGGGCGATAGGCCCGCGGCGGTCGCACATTGCAACAGCCTGCCAATAGACCGATCAGCAGCATCACCATCGCCAGCACCACGATGATTCGCCACGCATTTAATATCTTCAGGTAAATC
>JAKATV010000400.1 GCA_021818565.1 Planctomycetota bacterium | reverse complement strand
AAGGCGCGGCGATGCGTACCATCCATTCGGAAGCGGGCATGCCAATCGGCATACGCAATGCCGCCCGCAATTCACGCATGAACTGTGCCTGCGGTACCGGATTCGGAGAGGTCGCAATATACACGCCCCGCATGTCCGCTGTGCTAATGGCACGCTCAAAGAGCGCATTCATATCCATCTCGTGAATCCAGCTCATCCCCTGCCGCCCTGAACCAACGCGGCCACCAAGGCCCCATCGCACCAGATTGCCCAGGCGCGCCAGCGCGCCGCCGCCCGCTCCCCGATCCCGCCCAATTACAAAGCTTGTGCGGAAAATCACTTGCCGTTGCTGCCGCAATGCGGCTGCATGGAAGGCTTCCTCCCATGCCCGCCCGACAAACGGCGCAAGCCCGTACCCCAGCGGAGAGTCCTCATCACATAACACGCTCGGCGGATCGCCGTAGATGTGGGCCGTGGCCATCTGAACCCACACCGGCGGCGGACGGTCGATTTGGCGCATGGCCGCGCCCAGAACGCGCGTGGCTTCCACACGCGAGCGGAGGATTTCATCCTGATGCTCGGGCGTTTTGATACAATCGACCGTGCGCCCCACAAGATTCACCAACGCCGCCGCACCCTCCAGTTCACGAATCCATGGCCCCAGCGTACGGGCATCCCATTGGACATGTTGCCATGGCCCGGCAACCCTTGGCGCGTGGCGTGAAAGTATGACCACGCTGCCCCCTGTAGAAGCAAGGTGCGTGGCCAGCGACACCCCAAGAAAGCCGCTGCCGCCGGCGATTAAAACTCGACCGAACTGCGGTGCCGTTGTCATATGTTGTCATACTCCCGTAGTGATCTTACTTTGGCGTCGCCCGCGTCCAGGACCAATTCACCGTGGTGCAGCGCGTTTCCCCTTTTTCAACTCCGCCGCGCCTTAAATCGGCACCGGGCCCTCGCGAGAAATTTCCGCGATTCACCCACCGCCGCTAGTCCGGAAGCCACTAGATCGGCACCGTCGAGGCGTCACTCAATGGCAAAGCTCAACACCCAAACTATTACCAGCAGGCCCATAATTGTGAAAGCCACCGCTGCTGCTGAAATTACAAACGGAATCCAACGCCAGTTGTTTGACTCCACACCGCGGCTTTGGATGCGGGCGACGCTCAAGTTCCGCACACAGGCAAATAGTGCAAATGGAAGGCATACCACGAGCGCCCACAGCGCCACGGTCCCGAGCAAATTGTCGTTCAACCGCTGGTGAAAGCTCGGCGGATATATAAATTGGGGATACTGAAGCATCCGCGCCATGCCTGTTCGCAACAGGGGCGGCAGGGCAAATGGCGAAAACAAAACGATTGTTGCCATGACAATAGCAGCCCCTGCCATAAACATTGGCCGGATTCCGACGCGGCGCTCCGCAGTTGTTCCAGTCACCGGCTCCTGATTGTCATTATTTTGCGAATCCATCGTTCCGTCACCCCGCTGCCTGCCCCAAAGGTCCCAACAACCCCGCGTATACAATAACCACCACCATTATAAGAACCGCAGCGATAGCGCACCAGAACGGTAGCCATTTGGGAATCTGTTTGTCTCGCCCAGCGTGGTTCGCTGAACGATACGTGAATATCGCCGCGATCACCGCCATCGGCAATCCGATCAGCAGCACCCAGATCAGCAGCGTCGTTCGGATTTCGTGTCCTGCGTCCCCGTTTCCCCAAGTATTTCTAAAAAACATGAATATTTGTGGATGTAAAGCGGTAAACCACCTCCGAACGGGTGTAATTCCCAGTGCCCCATAGCAGAAGGCAAAAAACAGCCCCGCGCAAAGCACCCCTAATCCGGCAAACGCGGGACGTACCGCCCATCGGTCGATTTCAGGGTATTCCTGTTGGATCCCCTTATGTCTCATCAGCATTGCCTCTGAAAAAAGACTGCTCACCTTCGCCTTTACCAGGCTCCCGTATGCACATTACGCACCGGCACCATCACGGTATCGTAAGGTGGCTTATAAGGCAGTTGCCGTGGGCCTGCGGCGGTGCCGTTGCTGACCCTGACGGTTTCTCCTCCACCTCGCGTGGCTGGCACGGCTGTGCTGGCCCAGGTAAAGATGTTGTCATGTTTCTGGCCGACATAGGGATTGGTTTCCCATGTCACATGGTCGTCGCAAAAGCCGACATTTTGGCCCCAGCCATCGTGATTGCCGGTGTTGTACAGAAATTGACGGGACGTGGTATCCAGCGGGACGGTGCAATCACGGCGAAACGTACCTTTGGCCGTCGGGTCCTGCAACGGTGCCATGTCCGAAGCGAGCGGAATAGTTGACGCGTCGCTATTTTTGATGTTCCACCAT
This sequence comes from Planctomycetota bacterium, assembly GCA_021818565.1. Classification (GTDB taxonomy): domain Bacteria; phylum Planctomycetota; class Phycisphaerae; order WQYP01; family WQYP01; genus JAMDCX01. The sequence goes on along the minus strand of JAKATV010000400.1, from coordinate 2,047 downwards.
CCTGCGAGCATCCGACCACAGTACGGATAGGCGATGGAATAACTCTCACCCACACCATCCAGCGACACCCCGCCACCGGCAACGGGTACGCCGAAGCAGGCGTAGTGGCCATGGCGGGCGTAAAGCAGCGATGGCGCGGCCGCAAACGGATCACCCGGACACAGGAAACTTTTTCGCTTTACGTATTTCTCCAGCACCAGCAGCCACAGGCACGCCAGCGGACTGCCGGCGGCTGCCCGCCGGGTAAAAAGGCGATGAATCACGGCCCGGTCGCTAGGTGACTGCAGCTTGATTGCGAAATTTTCCGGACCATTGGGAAACACACCGGCGACCACGGGCGGCGGAACGGCGGGAAAGCCCGCCTGGTTCTCGGTGCCGTAAACATACATATCCTGAATAATACTGCGGATATTGGCGGAACAGATTGGCCGGGCCATTTTCCATCGCGCAATGCGGACACCGGGAATGATGATCGCAAGGCTCAGCACAAACAGTGCCAATAAAACCACAATCTCCATCCGCGTCAGTCCCGACCTGTAGCGGGCAGAAAAAAGTTTCCGCCGTCCCATAATTAGTCACCTCCGCCACTGAAACATCATTTGATCCCCGTAACAAAAGAATACCAATCATATCAGCATCACGATGACCGCAAAGAACGCAACGAATACCCAGCCCCAGGTGCCAATTCCGCCTTTGGAAGCGTATATTGTGTGCGCAATGCCCGCCATCGTCGACACACTGGCAGCCATGGGGCGATGATCGCCCTCATCTCCGCCAGCACCGAGGCCTGCGGCCACTACCGAGCGGTCAAGGCCGCATTCCGCAGTAGAACTCCCACCGCGGCGGCTGGACTGTAAGCGATTAGGAATGATCTGTTTCATCTCGTCCATGTTAGCATCCTCGTCAGAAAAGCATCGCCGTTCTTCTGAAAGAAAGCCGACCTTCCGCTTCCGAACTCGGCTTCTCCCCGCTGCCGCCTCCGTGCTTGGCTGGAAGATGAGTGGCTTATGGCAACGAAATATTTTACCCGAACATCGTTCCCAAATGCGAGCCATATTCAAACCTATGCCAAATACCAAATGCCATCCCTCGCTGTTCGTTGACGGTTGTTGCCAAAATCGATCCGTGGTCAGTGTTGGTTGATCAGTGGAAAGGACTCCCAACTCCTGAATGCTCTTCCAAACCCCTGTCCCCTGATTTTGCTCTGCTGTTCATCTGTTCAACTTTCGCCTGCTCTATCATGCCGTGCGCCGGGGGGGGAGCGGCTTACGCGCTTTCAAATAAATTATGCGCGGGGCAGAAGCCGCGGTGGGAAAAATAGGCCAGCGCTTCATCGACGGTGGAAAAAAGTTGCGTGGCGGTTTGGGTGACAAAGGGGCTTGGACCGGCCTTGGGTCGCCATATGACATATACTTCCCGGGCGTGGTCATAGGCGTGTTGGAGTTCCCGCTCTACGCCGCTGGATAAACCGGGACGCCCGTCGGCGAGTTCCGGAATATACGATACGATCATGTCGCTTTGGCGCACCATCATAAAATCACGGGCGTAAATCTGGCCGTTGATGTCGCTGCCGATGGCCAGTATTTCCGGCACGCGCACTTGTACGCTGCCCCCGGAAGCTTCCACACACAGCGTCTGTTTGCCCTCTTCCACCGCGGCCACGGCAGCGTCATACAGCATTTTTTCATCCACATCGCCGGGATCAAACGTGATGAATTTGCCGGACATCGCGTGGCGGAAAGCGTTGATTTCTTTGAGTATCTCCGGCAAATTCATGACATGGCTCATGGGAAAACTGGGATAGACTTTGCGCATGCCCGGCCGCATGAGAAGCCGAAAGAGCGTTAAGGCGGTGCTGGCGTGCCGGCCGCGCGCCAGAACGTAAAAGGCGCCGGGATGCTGGTCATTGGCGCGGGCCATCAGTTCAGTGGCCAGAATTTCTTCTTCGCGCCAGACCATTAAATCCTTAAGGCTGTGATCCACGTTGCCATCCCGCAGCAGGCGTTGATGAACCGATTCCACATTATCCAGCAATGTGACATAAATA
>JAKATV010000374.1 GCA_021818565.1 Planctomycetota bacterium | reverse complement strand
GCGCTTAGCCGCCGCCGCTTCGGAAATATTGAATTGGTGTGCCGCTTCCCGGGCGGTACGATTCTGAAAAAATCGCGCCACCAGCAACGCTCGATCCCCCCTGGAAAGCTTTTGCATTGCCGCGTCCATAGCCGCGAGCTGTAAGATGTTGGAGCCTGCGGCCTCGGCAGGAACATCTGCTTCTTGAATTCGCATGACAACTGCCTTCCTTTCGCGGCGTCGTCGCCGAGCTTCGGATTTGCGCATTTGGCTGCAAATGAAATACGTGGCGCGCACCAGCCAACCGCCGATGGATCGGTTTTGCGCCTCAAGGCGTTTTCGTCTTTGCCACAACGCCAAAAGAACGGCCTGCACCGCATCTTCGGCAAGGCCGGCATCGGCAAGCTGGCGGCGGGCCATATGATAAACCCAGCCGATATGCTCCGAGACGATCGCTTCAAACCCATCCGGAACAAGTGGCTTGTCGCCAACGAAATTATTAGTCTTCCGCATCATCACTGATCCACGTCCCTTTTACCCGCCTTCGCGGTTCCACTGTTAAATGGCCGCTGATGGGAATTCTGGACATATATTATCAGGAATCTGATCTGTTAAGGAAAATAGCAATTCACGGAGGGTACCGAGGAAGCCGGATGCACGAAACCTGCCTGTCCGGTTTGATGAGGGGGGACTCAACTTACGCCACCACGGCTCGTCCGCGGCCAAGGGGTTGAGTCTTCTACTCTACTGGTTAAGACGTTTTGGTTGTGGCGGAGCTGCGCTGGGCAATTTGTGTAATTGGTGGTTCACGTTTGAAGTTTGCGAGTCTCAGTCCCAACCGCAGTTCGCCGAGTGGAAAAGATCGGAAAAAGTGGGATGGTTGTCCGGAATTCCGGTCGGCGGCCATATAATAATAATGGGAACGAAATCAAGGAGCGGTATGAAACGCGATGCACAGCCCATGACGCAACAGCCGGATCAAGTAGCAGCCGCCAAGCCCTGCGAAGACGACTTATTTGAAAACAGCGTAGCCGGAAATATCAGCTGGATTTACAGCATGGCCTACCGGCAGCTTGCCGATGCCAGTCTGGCGGATGATGCGACACAGGCGGTTTTTCTGGCCTTATGGCGAAAACGCGGCAGCCTGAAAAAGCCCATCGGCGGCCTGCTGGTGCGCGCGACACGCTACGCCTGCAATGACATTGAAAAATCCGAGCGGCGGCGAAAAAATCGTGAACGAAAGGCGGCAAATATGCGGGATGAAGAAACGCAAGGCTCCGCCATCGCGGCGGCGACCGAGGAATCGAAGCTTGCACAACTCCTGGCGCTCGACGCAGCGCTGCAAAGGCTTTCCAGCCGGGATCGGGATATGCTCGTGGCACGGTATTTCCAAAACCAATCCGCCCGGCAGATGGCTCAAACATTTAATATTTCCGAGGCAGCAGCGGAAAAGCGTATGACCCGAGCGGTGATAAAATTGCGCGGAATAATGGCCCGTAAAAAAATCACCATGGACAGCACCGCGTTGGCCGCGTTGCTTTCCAGCGGTGCGGGCACGGCACCAAATGGATTATTGCCAAAAGTGTTGCAAGGTGTTAGTGGCAAAGCACCGGTAAGCCTGACCACGGCCCATGCCGCACGCAGCATCGCCTTTCACACCGCCCACATCCCGGCCATCGCCGGCACAGCGGCAGTGGCACTGGCTGTTAGTGTTGCCGCAGTCGTGCCGCTGGCGCTGAAAGTTCGGCAAATGTCGGTACAACCGACCCCGATGCAGGCCGCTACCGGCGTATTAACCTGTGTGGCGTATAATATGCTGGTGCAGCGGGATTTTGATTGAGCAGTAAAAGCCGGTGGAAAATTATTATCCGGCAAGTCCGGCGGTGTCCGGGCTTATGACATTTCCGCGCGTGTTGTGCGGGCACTCGTGAGGGCACAATCCGGCGGAGGAAGGGTGCTGATGAGTCCCGGTTTGGCGAGGTTCGTGCCGCTCGTGGGAGTGCCGAACTCCGAAGTAACGCAGCCGGGTATTTTTGGCTCTTTTCACCTTTTCATGCATAAAAACGTGGCAGTCAATCTCATGCCGGAACTGGACTGTACATGGCGTGGCCAGACCTTCCCCCATTTTATGCGAATACAGCTAAAATTCAGCCCCCGCTCCAACTTAGATTATACCTACCTTAAAGCGCCGCGCCCCCTTGTGACCATTTCGGTCCCCTACGTCTATCAGGGTACTTTGAACGTAAAGTCCGGCCGGGCGGTGGTACTATTGCGGCGTACTATTCAATTTCGGGGGACCCAGTGGTACAGCGCGTTGGTATTTGAGGTTCAGAGGTATCCCCGTCGACTGCTAACGAGGATCAACCAAATCATTGATTTCGCTACTGACGCCGAGCGTTATATCCAAACCGGACCGGCGGGATTGCAACATTCCGCCGAGGTTGCGGTTGCGTGGAAGGCCTATGCCCTGGCACGTCCGGCAATCCCGAAGCCGCAAGATGGGGAATGGACGAAGACGTTTCCGGGCGGGGCGTCTGTGACGCTGGATCGCGTTTCGAACGGCTCGCAATTGTACACCTGGACACCGACTGGCGAGCCGTTCCCCGGATTACGCAATTATTACCTCGGCGTCGGCGAGACTGCAGCGCTGCTGAAGTTCAAGCCTCCCACTAATCAAGCCGGGAACCATCCCGGAATTCGCACCGACATCCAGCGCCGGTGGGTGCCGATCATGGGGAAAATCGGCACCCTGTTGGTCGGTTTTGATTCCGGCGGTTGGAGGATTATCAGAACGGCAACACCCAGCACAAATCCAGCGTCCATACGATGGCGCTTTGTTTATATGGGGCATAGATTCGGCGATCTCAGCGTGACACCACAGATTGCCAAACCGGCAGCTGGCTTTCCGAGCAATATCCATGTGAGCTGGTCGACGACAACGATGCCCGCACCGAATTTGTCAGACCAAGCAATTGCGGTAGGAGCGGTGAACCGGCAGGGTAAACTAATTGCTCCGCACCCGATTGGCTATTGGCACTTTCAGATATCGCGTGGCGAATCGGTCTTGGAGTATTCTCTGGAGACAATTCCCATTTCGCCTCGCCATGTGAAGCGTTATGTCTGGATCACGCGCCCGCGGTATTGGGTGGCGTTCCGTGACTTTGCGTTAAAGCCCTCGGTATCGCCCAGCGCCGTGCTTGCGATGGAACTACGGAGTCGTGCGGCACCCCGGAAGGCCGGACCGGTCGCGAAACCGATCGTGAGGATAGCTGCGGATCAAACCACTCCTGCAGGCCTCATGCTCCTGATCGAGCAAGACGCTAGCAACGGGCATCAAGCTGCGGCCTTAAAGCTCTTCTACGCACCCACCGCAGCCGAACAATGGGTGGCCCGTCAGGCATTGGCCGAGATTTTTGCGCCCCACATTGAGAACGTTTTTCAGGCTGAGGCGAAGGCACGTTTCGGAATCGCCCGGCTGCGGGCGGCCGGTCTGGGCTATCTCTTGGGAAGAGAGCCGCCGGTAAGGTTCCCAGCAAAGTGGAAAAATCAGGGGCAATACGCGACCCCTGCTATACCGCTGCCGTCGGGCGTGCGTTGGCCGCCAAAAGGGCCGCTGCACAAACTGATCAAGATCAACGGCCTATGGTATTTCGACGTTGATCTGACGAAATCCCTGGCCGCCAAGATTCAGGCGGCAGGATCACGGCTGCGTGCGGATACAACGCGGGCCGCAAAATGCGGAGAAGCCTACAAGGCCGTGCTGACGGAACTGCAAGCCGGAAAAATCAAAGACGCCTACGCCCTGCGCGACGCCCTTGAAGCCGCCCTGAAAAAATATTCAGAGCCTACCAAATAATCGGCACCCACCGGCCGTGACAGGACGCGAGAATTCTTCGGCGTTTGCAAACAGCGTGAACCACGGATTTCACCGATGGCACGGATTGCCATGGAGGTTTGTTCGTAAATCAGCACGGTTGGAGAAGTGCGCCCGAATCTCCCCACTCCAAATTGGCCCGCGTTCTTCCCGCTGCAGCGGCACCCGTAATATCTGTGCCACAATCCGTCAAAAATGGAGTTTATCGTGTCCGTCCTACGAACCACATCTACCGGGGAGTTTTCTGATAGGGGATAATCTGCGGGCATGAGGAACCGATGGTCAGGCCTGCCGAATCAGAATGCTTTTGTTTTCAGCGAGTTGTCGCTGTTTCCAGACATCCGGCAGCCATTGGCGTACCTGTGTGATGGGTGTGGAGGGAAGATTGGCCAGCAATTGCGTGAGATACAACGGATGTTCCAGTAAAACCCGCTGGTTTTCAGTGCAATAATGCGCTGTAAAATCAACGCGTTTTGCGTCTTTCATGCAGCTTCTTTCTGGTGGCTACATGGACGCCACGGTGCGGGAGTGCC
>JAKATV010000127.1 GCA_021818565.1 Planctomycetota bacterium | reverse complement strand
GCCCCTGTTGGAAGAATACAGTGACGGTCAGGTGGCCGTGGCCCATAATGGTAATTTAATCAACGCCACACGCCTGCGCGCGGAATACCAGAAATATGGTCATATTTTTTATTCCACCAGCGACACTGAAATTGTCATTCACATGCTGGCCAAGCCCACCCATCAGGAAAAAAGCGATCCCCTGGCCCATGTTCTGCGGCATTTACAGGGGGCGTTCAGCTTCCTGTTTTTATTTAAAGATCGCATTGAGGCCTGCCGCGATCCCTGGGGATTTCGCCCGCTGGTGATCGGTAAAACCCGTGACGGCTTTTATTGCGTGGCCTCGGAAACCTGCGCTCTGGCAAGTATTCAAGCCACTTATATTCGCGAAGTGCACCCTGGTGAAATAGTCACCATTGATATCAGCGGTATGCATTTGACCAGCCGGTATTTTGTTGAAAAGCCGGAAACCCCCGCACACTGCGCCTTTGAACACGTTTATTTTGCCAGCCCGTCCAGCACGCTTTTTGGTGATACGGTGCTGACCGTGCGCCAGAAAATGGGTCGCCAATTGGCCATTGAAGCACCGGTAGAGGCCGATATCGTCATCCCAATTCCCGACAGTGGCCGCTCCGCCGCTTTGGGTTACAGCAAACAAAGCGGCATTCCTTTTGAAGAGGGCATCGTGCCCAACAGATATGTCGGTCGCTCCTTTATTCAACCCTCGCAGCAGATGCGCGACTTGGCTGTGCAGATGAAGTTAATCGTGATCCCCGAAGTGGTGCGCGGCAAACGCATTGTGGTGGTGGAGGATTCGATTGTCCGCGGCACCACCACACGCGGCAAGATTCTGGCCCTGCGCCGCGCCGGTGCCAAAGAAATCCACATGCGCGTAAGCTGCCCGCCGATCCGCCACCCCTGTTTCTACGGCATTGATTTTCCCACGCCGACGGAATTAATCGCCAATGGCCGAACCGTCGATCAAATCCGTGATTTTATTGAAGTGGATTCATTGCATTATTTATCGCTTGACGGCATGTTATCTTGCCTGGGGCAACCGGTACCGAATTACTGCACCGCCTGCTGGTCCGGTCGCTATCCCATTCCGGTGGATAACACCGTCAGCAAATTCGGCCTCGAACGCCACCAGATGAAAATGTTTGAATAGGCCGGATTGTTGCCGTGCCCTATGCATGGTCATCAACCGGCGTTATCGGAATTCATCAAAGTTCGCCCAACGGAGGAGGTCACCATGCTCGGATGGAACGGTACGCCATGGTGGATGATCTTCGCTCTTCTGGATGAAGAGCAACGCAACCGTGACGCCCCCGAGCCAAAGCCGGATGTAGAAGCCCTGTATACGCGCTGGCGGAAAATAAAAATCCGCCAATACCGCCGGTTCAAAAATCGAAACAAGGAACTATTAGAAAAAATCGAAGAACTGAACCGCCACCCGTAAAGCACTCAACCCCCAACTGGTTCCGGGTCTGCACGGTTCTTTGAAATGAAAATAATAGGGGCTTGTATCGTGAAGCCGGCCCCCAAACCGCGCCTACCATCGTGTTGCTGCATTGGTTCCCCTCGTCGTCGCGGGGATACAATACGCTGATCTCCCTGCTGGCGACGCGCTATCACGTTGTCGCACCGGACTTCCCGAGTTTTGGACAAAGCGATATGCCATCGCCGGAGGTGTACAGCGACACCTTTGATCATCGCGCCGCACTGCCCGACGCGGAAATTCACCTGCTGAACGCCGGCCACTTCGCCCTAGTGCTCTGTCACAGCAAAATGTTAGGGTTGACGACGAACCTTTGCGATGGTGGGTGCGTCCTTTGAGAGCCAGCCATCCTAAAATGTTGACGTGACAGAGCACTAGAGGAGAAGAACGAAGAAATTGTTCGCCTTACCCTCGATTTCATGGCTCGCCATCCGGACTAGGGGCCTGTCCGAGTAATGGCTGGGATTGCGATGGGTCTGAAATGTCCCGTATGTGCGGCGGAGGATCGAGCACGTCGCTCGCCACGCCGGATGCCAAAACATCTGCGCCATATTTGTACTTGCTATTTCTTGACAGCCCCTGATCGCAAGGCTCAACGCGCAACTAACTTATCTGGTCGCAAAGTTTCTTCGTCGCGGGCGAATGACCAGCGATATGCCGACCAGTGCGGTCAACGCAATTGTCCACTGGGCAGGCTCCGGCGTAGCAACAGTGGATTGGAGATAACCAACCGGCAGGAATCCCGGGGTAACCAGTCCGTAATCGGAAGTCAGGGTCAGAGGGAGCGCCCCAGTTGCAGTGGCATAAAACGTGCCGGTGTCAATCAAGGCAGTCGGTGCCAGAAAGGCGTAGACATCATTTCCGGGCAGATTGACATCAGTACTCGTTGTCAGCGCAAAGCTGCCGTTGTTTATCGAAAGCGATTGCTGCATCAGCGATGCGGCGAAGGTGGAAGAATTTGAACTCAGGCCAACGCGCAGCCCGCCTATGGGCGTTGCTTTTAAGTTTACAACGAAGACCCACTGGTACCCTGGGTATACTTCGGAATAGCCGGGTAATCCGCTGCTGCCCAGCAAGACGGCCGCCAAAGCGTTGGCTGGGCCGTTTTTCGCAAGGTTGGCCAATGTCGGCGAGGTGGCCTGAAGATTAGCCAGAACGCCGTAAGGTGCTGCTGCGCCCCCGACCAAATCCGGAATATTGGGTGTAAGCGTGGAGGAAGGCCCCTGTATGTATGGATTGACTCCCTCGGGACCATTACCAAAGTAAAGCGGCTGCGCGCCAACGACCGAGGGAATCGGGGTGATCTGGCTGTTGGTTTCTACGATAAATCGTCCATTGGTTTCGGAAAGGTCGTTGGTATTACCGCTGCCGTTGAAGAAAGTGCCGCCGATTGTAAGATAGGAACCGTATTGTGCGTTAACCGCTGACCCTATCAATTCAATGGTGCCGCCAGCTCCCGCACCGCCTTTTCCGCCAGCTCCGCCAATGCCGCCATTGCCGCCTGTGCCACCGTCTCCACCAGTTCCGCCGTTACCGCCATATCCCGATTGGCTGGCCGAAGCGGGATTTCCGCCCGGCTGACCGGTTACCCCTTTGCCCCCTGAGGAGCCAGTCCCACCGATGGTACCTGCAGTGCCGCTCTGCCCGGCGGCTCCATCTGCTTGGATAATTCCGTTAACAGTAAGCTGACCGAGGGCAAAGAGCTCAACAGCACCGCCTCCGCCTCCACCGTCGCCACCGCTGCCACCATTGCCGCCATTGCCGCCGGCACCTCCAAGGCCGCCAGCACCACCGTTTCCGCCGCTGCCGCCGCCGCCAAATAGAGAACCACCGCCACCTCCGCCACCGCCAGCACCGCCCCCTACTCCACCGGTTCCGCCGCCGCCGCCGCCTTGACCACCGCCACCTCCGCCACCGCCGGCACCGCCGGTAAGTCCGCTGGGTGTAGCGATATTGCTGCCATTAACGCCAGCCGCACCATTAGCGCCAAAGATGCCTGCGTAGCCAGGCTTGCCGCCGCCGCCGCCATAACTGCCGCTATAGATGTAGAGATTTGAAGCCCCACCTGATCCGCCTGATCCGGGGTTCCCGCTAAGTCCGACTGCACCACCTTGGCCCAAGTTTGAACCGCCGGTACCGCCCGCAGTTCCATTAATTGGCGATCCAAAACTGATGCCACCCGTTCCACCGGCACTCCCAGGTGCTCCCGCCGCACCGGGAGACCCGGCATACGCCGCCCCAGCACCGCCGGGCGCGCCGTTGCCTCCACCTTGAATAGAACCGCCACCACCACCGCCGGCACCGCCGTTATTGGCATTGGCCCCCGTAGGCGGCAGGCCACCTGCTCCCCCGTAACCACCGGAACTGCCATAACCGCCATCGCCGCCGCCAGGCCCCGCCTGTCGGCCATTGGCAGAAACATCAATCGTGACGTTCGTGCCAAGGGTCAGATCATTGTAAGAATCGATGATCAGTGGTCGTGAACCGACGACGCTGATGGTATCACCCGTGTTGAATATGACATTTCCACCAAAGGAAAAAACTTCTCCCTGCGAAGTAGTTTGGGAAATCAGCGTGCCGCCTGTTGCCGTACCGCCAGTAACGGTCAAACTTCCGGTGGTTGTGTTAAAATTATAATTGGTTGCAGTGGCAAAGTGAACGCCGGTGGCGAATGTCGCAGCTGCGGCAATCGCGGTGATAACGTTGATTTTCATAGATAATCTCCAAAAAAGTACTTCCGTAAAAAGTAACTGCTCCCTTAGTCAGGTTTGAGTCTGATTTCTTACACTGCCCGTGCAAAAAAAATGCCGTCAGCAAAATTGTTCAAATGTAGAGTCTCTTAAATGCGGATACTTGCCCTCGCGCTGTAACGGATGTTCCAGTAAAACCCGCTGGTTTTCAGTGCAATAATGCGCTGTAAAATCAACGCGTTTTGC
>JAKATV010000146.1 GCA_021818565.1 Planctomycetota bacterium | reverse complement strand
CGCACGCTGCACCGCTGCGGCTTGACCCTTAGGTCCCTGCGTCGCTGCGAAAGTGGATAATATCGCGCTGTAGTACTAAGAAATATCCGATCCCAGCCAATCCCAAGTCCGGCCGTCACGGGCTAGTAATTCGTTGGCGGCTTGCGGTCCCCAGGAACCGGGTTCATAGCGGGACAGCGCGGGGGTACCGGCGGCCCATGCTTCTTCGATGCGGTCAATAATGCTCCATGCGCTTTCCACTTCATCCCGGCGGATAAACAAGGTGGAATCACCGAGCATGGCATCCAGCAGCAAGCGTTCATAGGCTTCCGGCGAATAGCTGCCGAAGGCTTCGTTGTATTCAAAATCCATGTGGGCCGGGGCGATGCGGGTAACCGTGCCGGGGCGTTTGGCGTTAATCAGCAGGGAAATACCCTCCTTAGGCTGAATGCGCAGCGTGAGAATATTGCGTGCCAGGTTGCCCCCCGGCGCGTTAAAGAGAATTCCCGGCGCGCTATTAAAGTGAATGCTGACTTCCGACCCCTGCCGTTTGAGATGTTTACCGCTGCGCAGATAAAACGGAACGCCATGCCAGCGCCAATTGTTAATATTCAACTTAACAGCGGCGTACGTTTCCGTCTGGCTGTCCGGCGCTACGCCGCGCTCCTGAAGGTAGCCAATCACCGGCTTACCATCCACCGAACCGGGGGTATATTGGCCCCGTACCGTGCGCATGGCCACTTCCTGCGGCGTATGAAACGGCTCAATGGACTTGAGCACCCGCACTTTTTCATCACGAATGGCGTCGCCATCCAGGGCCACGGGCGGTTCCATGGCAATAAGTGTCAATAGCTGCATAAGATGATTTTGCACCATGTCCCGCATGGTGCCGGCATTTTCAAAATATCCTCCGCGGCCTTCCACCCCCAGCGTTTCGCCCACGGTTATCTGGACATGATCCACATACCGCCGATTCCAGATGGGTTCAAAAATTCCATTGGCAAAACGAAAGACCAGCAGATTCTGCACCGTCTGCTTACCGAGATAATGGTCAATGCGATAAACCTGCGATTCATCAAACACACGATTAATGTGATGATTCAGTTCCCGCGCGGTGTCCAAGTTCCGTCCGAACGGTTTTTCCACAATGGCCCGCCGCCACGCGGTGCTGTTAAACGGATCAATATTGCCCAGCCCGGCATCGCCCAGGCGTTCGACAATCTGCCCGAATTCAGTTGGACTGGTGGAAAGATAATACAACCTGCGGCCACCCGTGTTGAATTTTTTATCCACTTCCGCTAGGCGATCCGCCAAGGCGTGATACCCATCGGCATTTTCAAAGGTGCTCTGATGATAAAAAATCCGCGGTGCCAGATTAGACCACAATTCCGGGTCCACGGGTTTGCAGCGCGAAAATTTATTGACGGCTTCCAGCATTTCCGCACGAAATTCATCGTCTGTCTTGGGGCGACGGGCAAAGCCGATGACCACGGTGGATTTGGACAATAGCCCATCGCGCGTGAGGTTATACAACGCGGGCAGAAGCTTTCGGGCCGTTAAATCACCGGTGGCACCGAATATCACAATGGCACACGCAGGTGCGGCCGTTACAGCATTTTTTTCCCCAACCATGTTGTTTGATCCTTTCATTGAGTTTTCTACCCATACAAAGACGGTTATTCTACACGCCATGCAGTCTGCTTCAAAAGCATGATCCGGCGGAACGGCCACATGCGTTGGAAACAGGCTGAACATTTGGAGCATGTATATGACCGATACGCTTTGGGCACCGTGGCGGCTGGAATATATTAAAGGCGTCACCGGGCAGAACATCGACTGCTTTTTATGCGATCTGGCTCAGCACCCGGAAAAAGATACCGCCAATTTTGTCGTGCGCCGCAGCCAATTCGGCATGTTGCTGATGAATCGTTATCCGTATGTCAACGGCCATCTTCTGGCAGCGCCGTATCGCCACACGCCGGATTTGCCCCAATTAACCATTGAGGAACGAGCGGACGTATTGGAACTCGCGGTTCTGGGCCAGCAGTTGCTGACCCAGGCGATGAACCCGCAGGGATTTAATATCGGCATCAACATCGGGCGTTGCGCGGGGGCCGGCGTGCCGGGGCATGTACACACCCATGTTGTTCCCCGGTGGAACGGGGACGTCAATTTTATGAGTGTCGTGGGGCAGGTGCGCGTGATTCCTCAGGCCGTTGAAGAGGCTTATCGCCAGATTATGGCGCAGCTTCCCAAGCCTTGAGCAACCCCTTAGTTACTATTCCAATTCTTTACCACGGGGTTCTTTACGCCGGGCAGGCCTTTGAACCCATAACACTTCCACACATCCAGATGTTTTACCACGACGCCGTAATAATACAGCGGCACGACAAACATTTTGCTGACATGCGCGAAGGCGGGTTTAATCAGGCGATCAAATACCTGCGGTGTAAAAGACCCGGTTAATACCGCATCCCGACCAAGATAACGCAACTTTCCCGTGCGCGGATTGATCTGGTTGGGTCCCGGCCATAAATCAAATTGACACTGCTTGCCGCCCATCGCGGTTTGCAGACAAAATACAAATGGATGTCCAGGCAAATAGTAACTTAACGAACTGGAAGTATCCCAACGATCATCCATGACCATGGGCAGCGGGCCATGACCGTGCCACATGGATAAGCGGATTTTTTCAATGGCCTGACCCCGGACTTTCAAGGCGTGGAGACGAAAAGCCGGGTCAAATTTCTTGGCGGGAAAATGTTTACCGGAGGGATCAATTTTAGCCATAATGGGATAGAGCAACTGTACGTTTTCCGCAAATACAAACAGGCTAAATCCCCACGCAACACCCGCAATTATCCAGCGCCGCGCGGCTTTGCGTTTGGGCAAAGGCTGATTCCACCAGCGTGTTGCCACACCGGCAAAAAGAATCATGCCGGTAAAGTAGCCCCCGGCGGGCCAATTCGGTTCGACCTTACTCCAGAAACTTAAAAGAAAGTACATGATAAAAATCGGCAGCGTGATCCATATCAAAAAATCCCACACCGCCCGGGCAATGGGGTCTGTTATTTTTCTGGTATCGCGAATCGCTTCAATGAAGGCCAATACCAGCAGCACAAATAGGATTCCGGCGAAAATACCGGCTTGTGAAAGGATGAACATGCCGACATTCAGCGGTGCCTGGCTTAAATGCCACCACACGCCCTTGGCCCCGCGCAATCCTCCCTCGCCGCCGATAGCGCGAAACATAATCCAATGATGCTGCGCATTCCAAATAAGATTGGGAATTTGAATCGCCAGTGCCAGCAGGGTTGCCCCGAGGCTGTGCCAGGTTGCCAACTTCCGTCGCAGGTAGGTATTTCGCCATGCCGCAATCGCCAGGGAAGGGGGAATCAGCAGCAAGATCGGCTTGCACAAAGTTCCCAGCCCCACCAGCAAACCTGCTAAATAGAGCCAGCCAATTCCCGCACGGTGCGGCTGCTGCGGCAAAAGCACGCCACTTTCACCAAACCGCGGTTCCACGGCCAGCCACAGGCACACACACGCCCAGGCCCAACACAAATACATCGGTGAATCAATGGTAATAATTAAACTGCCCACGGCAAATACCGGCACCCCGGCGGACAGCGCAATAACCATCAGCCCGGCGCGATCATCACGGAACATACGCCGCGCCAAAAAGAAACTCGCCAAGCCGCTGAAAAAGGCAAAAATAACCGCGGGCGTTCGTATAATGGGCATCGTGGCGTGCTGACCAAACCAGTGCCCCACCGCGGTAGCCGCATAAATAATGGCGGCAATTCCCGGCCCCTTGGAATAATATCCCCACGCCAGATGACGAGACCAGAGCCAATACTGGCTTTCATCCTCGGACAGATCAAACGGGCAATTGTGGTAAAGAAATAAGAGGTTGGAAAAAAAACCCAGAATTAACAATCCCAAAGCCGTTCGGACACACCAGGGCTTGCGGACCCACGCGTGCGGAGAATTCGTCGATAGTTCTTGAGTCATTGCGTTTCCTGTACATGGGCGGCGGCCAATACCGCTTGCAAGTGTTCCGCAACCTGCGGCAAATGGATGGTCGCCTTTCCGAATCCCTGCAGGGCACCGGCGGCCACAGCTTTGGCTTGGGCATCAGGCAAATTGCTGACCAGCATCAGCGGCGGGCAATTGGGATTTTGCCGCAGGTGTTTAATCAGGTCAATTCCACTGGAATGATCCCTATCGAGAATGCGATTCACCAGAACCAGATTGTATTGATTCTGTTGTAGCAGTTTCTCCGCTTCCTGCGCCGTGTTTGCCGCGTCCACATGAGCTGAGACTATATGCTGAAGAAAACCGGTGATGGCGGCGTGATCAAATCCACATTGCCCGACATCTAAAATACGCACACCCATGAATACGCCTTTCAAAGCTTAACCGGGAAAAAATTATAGCATAGTTGTTCCTTTTTCGGG
>JAKATV010000208.1 GCA_021818565.1 Planctomycetota bacterium | reverse complement strand
GCCATGCGGCGCAATGCCCTGATCACTTAGAATGGAATCCAAGTGACCGACATCGGCCTGAAGAATGCGGATATTCGCACCGGCCGAAAATCGATTGTGAAGCACCCGCACAAAATCTGGATCGCGCTCCAACGCCAGGAATTGAGTTCGTGCACCAAGGCGTGTAACAATTTCCGAGGTAATCGGTCCGGTGCCGGCACCCAGTTCCACAATACATCGTGCGGAGCTGAAATCCGCACGACTGATGCTGGCCCTTGCCATAAATCGGCTGGACGGCCAGACCGAGGCGATGCGTGTGCCATGGCGAAAAAACTTCTGTAAAAACAAAAGATTATGCGCGACCTTTGCCGGCTCAACGGGCAATGCCCGGGCCTGCGGTTCATCGGAAGATCTGTAATTCTTAGCCATGTCGTTCGATTCCTTCATGGTCGCCACCCTATACGCAATTCCCAAAAAAATAAAGTCTAAAAAAAAGCCCGGCAGGAAATATCATGCCGGGCAATTTAATGGCAATTAATACAATTAACCTTTTCTAATTGCTTCCTGCGGGTACCGGCACGGTCTGTGGCGGATTTCCCGTCATATTCGGAGTCTGCGAGGAAGGGGCCAGATTAGTGGCATTCCCTGATCGCATCACCTGTTCCGAAGCCGGCACATACGGGTTGTATTTCAGCTTGACCGGCAGGATAAAGATATCAACACGCCGATTCAGCGGATTGCCCCGATGGTGCGGAGCATTGGCGGCAATCGGGTGCGTCTTACCCCAGCCGGCGACCTGCATTCTGCGGTCAATCACGCCGTCGTGCTTCAGGATATACATCACCGATATCGCCCGATTCGTGGAAAGATACCAGTTTGTCGGATTCATGACCGTGCTGCGGGTGCGACGAATCGGCACGTCATCGGTATTACCAACAATTCGGATTTCATTATCCGAAATGCCGGACATATTAAGAATTTGCGCAAATTCCGCCAAGGCGCGTTTCGCGTCAGGACGAACCTCGGTACTTCCCAATGCGAACAAAAGATCGCTCTTAAACCGCAGCAGGCCCAACTTCTTGTTATACGCCAACAGGTTCGGATATTGTTCCGCCAGACGTTCCAAGGCGCTGTTGACCGATTCGGGCAACTGCGGTGCGCCGCCGGCCAATGCTAACAGACGATTATACTGCCCGCGTAATTTGGCCAGCCGTTCCTTGAGCGCCGCGATTTCATGTTGCAGCGCGGAAGTGCCGCCCCCTTGCGTCTGCAGGAGCTGCTGATCTTCCGCCAATTTTTGCTTGAGGGATGAAATTTCTCCGCGCAAACGAAGCAATTCATTCTGATCCGCCGCCAACTGCGACTTGGCCTGATCAAACGCGGTTTGTAACCGCTGATACTGATTTTCCGAAACGCACCCAGTCAGGCCAAGTAAACCAGCGGTTAAACCCGCCAAGAGGGTGGTGGTCGTCAATTTACGGGTGAAGGACTTATTCATACGCTTTTTCTCCAGAGGCTTCCATATCCGACACTTCAAACCAACCAATAGTTTCAGCTAATTGGCTGAAATAGTAAAGGACGAAAAAAAAATAAACCGGGAAATGGAAGACTCGGCGGCATTTATGCTACCCGGGCCTCCATGCCCTTTCACTACAGTTCCTAACGCTCCAAGGTCGGATCCATTGCCGCGACTGCCCCGATAGCAGACCGCATAAACAATTAATCCGACGCCTTGCCGGCCAAATATCCGGCTCCAGCCAACAGCGCCGCGATCACAACCAGAAACGCGATAAACATCCACACGTTTTTGGCCAGGAATGGCACCCATGTGGGTATAAAGCCTTGGAATGCCGCAGCCGTCGCTACCAGCGTCAGCGCCATGACAAATGCCGCGCCCAGCGCCAAGCCTCCAAAAAGACCCGAAGATGCGTCCGGAGCCTCAAACATTGGAGCATACATTGGAGTCGATGTTGTCGCCACTACCGGAGCCGATGATTTTTCCGCGGCTGCCGCACCGGCTGCTACCGCAATGCCGGAATCGGAAGACGCCGGCGCACCAGAGGCGGTGGCACCGCCCGGCTGATCAAATATTCCCGAGGATGATCCAACGCCAGACTGCCCCGACACAGAATGATCACCCGGATAAATTTCTTCAAGAAGTTCGGCCCCAAGGCTGGTGTTGTCGCTTTCGCGCGTCAAATCCAGCAATCCTGATCCGCTACCCACCGAATCCAATCCCGATGGAGAGATGGATTCATCTAACGGAGATGATATCTGCGTTTGCGCGCTGGCGTCCGTGGGTTTTACTTCACTTTCATCAAATACTTTTACCGGCTTTTTACTGGGAGGGGGCGATTGCAGCGGAAGACCGGTATCGGCCTTGCCCGGAGCTTTGCCAATTGAAGATTGCCCTGATAATGAGCCGCCGGCAAACGAACCCGCCGACGTACCGCCGGCCGTAGCGTCACTGGCATTCATGATCGGATTGCCGGTACCGGACAACGGAGCCAGGTCGATCATGCCTTCTTCCAGCGTACCGCCCTGCAAGTCGCCGGCCAGTCTATCAACCTGATCGACTTTAAACATGACACGATTGCCGTCACGGAATTCACGGAGTTTATTTTTCTCCACGAGTTCCTTGATTTTGTCCTCGGGCATATTCAGCTTGGCCGCTGTTTCTTCCGAACTGTAAAACATTTTTGCCATGAGCGACTCCTCATTATGACGCCGTCACCGGGTACGACCTAACTATATAGTCTACCAGAAGGCACCCGTATGCGCCTAGTGCTTTTTTTCGTTTCCATGAATCAGCGGGTCAGCATCCTAACAATAAATGCTTTCCGCAATCTTCATTATGGCCGCGTTAACGCCTTTCCCGCCGACACCATCGCTTTTACCTGAGCCGGTGTTGGCGGCAAATTATTAAAGTCCTTGAGTTTTAGATCCGCCCGGAAATCCCGGCTCGCCATTAACTGAATGCGCGATTGCGAACCAACAAATCGATATACGGCCATGACATCAGCCCGCGTGTTGACCAGAATAACGCCCCACCGCGTCGCGGATATCTGCGTTGGCACCACTTTAATGTTCGCATGTGCCCACGCATCGTGCCTATCGGAGGATTTAATCAACGGAGCCGCCATGACCACATTACCCGCATCCGCCGAATCTGATTTTACCTGGCCCCAGACCAGTACAATTGCGTTGACCGCAAGCCCGGCACCAATAAGCCACAAGGCTGAAGACACGGAACCACGAAAATGCTTCAATCGCTGATTCATTAACCGCCCATAGTAAGCCAAGCCCCGCCGGTTCCGCAAGGGCGATGCTATTTTTTTTATTTCTAATGCTCCAATTATTTCCCATTGCTAGTGCTCTCACGCTATGCTAAGCAATATGAACGCCACGGAACCAACATCTTCGGCATCATCGGGCAGCGGACAAGTCATTCATGTTCTCCCTGATGCGCTGATCAATAAAATCGCCGCCGGAGAAGTTGTTGAACGACCCGCCAGCGTGGTAAAGGAACTTCTGGATAACGCGGTGGACGCCGGGGCGGCACGATTGTCGATTGCCATTGAAAATGGCGGTCGCACGCTGATTCGCGTGACCGATGACGGTTCGGGGATTGCGCCAGATCAGGTTGCCCTGGCGCTGGCCCGGCACGCCACAAGTAAAATTCAGACCATGGATGATTTGTTTGCGATTCAGACCATGGGGTTTCGCGGCGAGGCCTTGGCTTCCATCGCCGGGGTTAGCCATACCACGATTATTACCCGCCGGGCGCAGGATGATCAGGCGGTACGCGTGGTGGCGCAGGAAAGCGTCTTGGACGCCCCCATTCCCTGCGCCGCCCCGGTAGGCACGACCATTGAAGTGCGCGATTTATTTTATTGCGTGCCGGCCCGGCGTAAATTTTTGCGTGGGGATTCTACAGAGTTCGGCCATATTTCCGAAACCGTGTTGCGTACCGCCCTGGCGCACCCGGAAATCACATTTACTCTAAGCCATAATGGTCGCGGCACGTTGAATCTGCCGGCCACCCATGATCCACAGGTTCGCGTGGTTGCGGCCTTAAATAAGGAATTACAGGGGCAGCTATTGGCATTGGACCATAGCGAGACCGGCATCCGGGTGGAAGGGTTTGTTGGAAAACCCGCCACGGCACGGGCCACGACGCATTATCAGTATCTGTTTCTCAACGGTCGATATATTCGGGATCGTTCGATTTTTCATGCTGTGAAAGAATCTTTCCGCGGTCTGATTGAACCACAGGCTCAACCGGTGGCGGTTATTTTTTTGCACATGCCTCCCGCCGCCTTTGACGTTAATGTGCATCCGCAGAAAATTGAAGTGCGATTTCGCGAGCCGAATCTGCCCTACCGGGCGGTTCTGGCGGCCATCCGCCAGCGCTTACTGGGTTCTGATCTGACTCCACCCATGCGTCTGACCGCCCCGCCAAGCGCGGAAAAAGCGGAACAATTCATGGCTCATAGAT
>JAKATV010000141.1 GCA_021818565.1 Planctomycetota bacterium | reverse complement strand
CTATCAGGGCATCGACCTGACACTTGCCCGGAGGCATTATATCGCCCGGGTTTACGGACGGCCGATTCTCACCGGAGTTTACGTTGATCAGTGCTACGACGTCAGCCGCATTGAAAATGTTCATTTCGTCTGGCCGTTCTGGCCGTGCGGCAACGCTATTGCCGAATGGATACAAAATCACGGCACCGCCTTTCGCTTCGGCCGTACCGATTGGCAATGTGTTCTTAACACCTTTTCATTCCAATATCATATTGGCTATCATTTTGTCGAAACGCCCAGTGGCACCTGCTACGGCACATTTTCAGGTATTTCGGCGGACTCGGCTCAGCGCGCGGTCGTGGTGGATTCCGCCGAAGCCTTTAATGGCGGCCTGCATATCACCGACGGCGGGTTTTCGGCATTCACGGGGCCGGATCCGCAGGGCTTCATCATCGGCCCGAAGAATAAAGCCCAGATTTGCTTTACCAATTGCGGCTTCTGGGGCCCCTCACCAAATCGAATCGGAACGATAGAGGGGACCGGTCCGGTAAGCCTCGTCGGATGCTGTTTCAATAACTGGAACGCCAAACGCGGCGAACCGGAAATCCTATGCGACGGAGGCTCGGTCACCGTCAGCAGTTGCTTGTTTATGTGCGGCGGCAAGCGCAAAGTAGTTGGCATTACAAAACGCTGTCGCGGCGCAGTCATCACAAACAATACCTGCCAGGGCGATGCTTTTGTCGTTGTTCGGCCAGGTCCGTTGCCGCGTGCCAGGTTTCAAATCCATTCCAACATTGCCGTTGGATAGTATATGGGTGCTGACGGAATGTCTCTCAATGTGTGTTCAACGGGTGATACGTTCCGGCTTCGACTTTATCATAACGCCGATCTTCCAAGCGGGCTGAAAATTGGCCTGAATGTGGCCGTTGAAATAGATATGGAACTGACCGTATGACGCGTGATTCAAAGCCGACGCAATCTTTCATGGACCGGCCCTGTCGGCGGCTGGTTTGGGCCGCGATTTCATTGTCGGTGCTGCTGCCGGCGATAGTCGCAAATGTGGTGGCTGCGGGAACCACGCCCGCTGTTCGCATCGGGCCGTTTTATCCGGAGGCCCCGAACGGCATTACGTTTATTGTGGACCACCAGGCCGCGTTTTTGTTGCGTATCGGATGGTTTCAAAACGGGCATCTGGAGGATGGCTATCATGCCTTTGTGGCGGATATGAAAGGCTACGGCCCCTCGGCGGCCGGGGGCGGGTATAACCGGCTGGCCTGGTATGTGGGTAATACGCGGGTGCAACTTCGGTGGAGCCGGACGGGGCAATCCATTGTGGGCAAACTAAAAGCCTCCAAGCCGATACGAATCGCATTGGAAACAACGCCGTCGTGGCCGGAATTTCCGGCTCGATATTCCATAACGCGCTGCGGCATCCAAGGCGCTGGAATGCAGGATAATAAAGTTGTCGCTCGCTGGCGCGTGATCACGGCAGCCGCTCCGGCGGCTGAAATTATCGCTTCCAATTATTCCGTATTAGCGAAACATATTGAGAGCGGAACGCCCAGTACGAGTGGCACCGGCACTTATGGCGCATTGGTATTTAATCTCAAGCCCGATGCAAGCGTGTATTTTGCCGCCGGAACCAGGGGATCGGAGAACCTGAAAAACGCGCCATCCATTCTCGCCGGAGCTCGCCGGCGATACGACGCTTCCCGTGTTGCCGCCGGCGGAACTTGGGAAAATTTTCTCAAGCCGATCAACCGGGATTTGAGTTTTGCCCGTGTTTATGGCCCGGGCACCAATATCACCGGATATCTGGCCATGCGGGGATGGACTTTGCCGGCCCGTCAAAATGTGTTCGAATGGGACAGTTTTTTTGCGGCGCTGCAAGGCTCCCTCACCCATCCCTATCGTAGCCGGCAAACCATTCATCTGGTATTCGCCGGTCAACGTGCGGATGGGATGCTCGAGAATTATTGCCAAAATGGTTCGGGAACGTCGAATCGGGCGCAGTCTCCGATCGCGGCGCTGTGCGTGTGGAAGCTTTATCAACGCGATCCGGATATTGGTTTTCTGCGGCGGATTTACCCACAATTGGTGAAGTGGCATAATTGGTGGTTTGCCACCAATCCCTCCACCGGGCTGCCCTTTAGGGATGCCAATAAAGATGGCCTGCTGGAATACCGCAGCGGACCGGAAAGCGGTATGGACGACAGCCCGATGTACGACAACGCTCGCGTAGATACAAAAACACATACCATGGAACTTGACGATGTCGGCCTGAATAGTTTATGGGCTGCGGATGC
Organism: Planctomycetota bacterium; assembly: GCA_021818565.1. Taxonomy (GTDB): domain Bacteria; phylum Planctomycetota; class Phycisphaerae; order WQYP01; family WQYP01; genus JAMDCX01. Next base: position 2,192 of record JAKATV010000141.1, on the reverse strand, counting down.
CGGTTACCTGGCGCGGATCGCGCAGGTGTTGGGAAAATCCGTGGCGGCAGCGCATTTTTTACACCAGAAAGAAGTGATGATTCGCCGGATCAACCGCAGGCTGTGGAATCCGAAGGCGGGCATGTATGAGAACCGCTTTTTCAGGCCACAGGCGGCGGATGAGCCAATTTCCTGCCGGGCGTATAGTTTGGCCGACGGAAAGCCCGGTATTCAGGGCCAATATTATCACGGGACTGATTTCAAAGATATGGTGATGACCCGTGTGGATCAGGCGGTGGACTTCAACTGGTTTTCCTTTCCACCAAGCCCCGCCTTTGGGGGGCAACTGACATGTTCACCCATGAGCGTGCGCTGGCGGGGGTTTCTTAAACCGCGAGAAACCGGCGATTACCGGCTGGTGCTTAATCTCACATACCCCTTTGTCCTGCATGATCCGCCGGGATATCTGCCTTCAGTGGCGGGTGCCCGATTGTGGGTTGATGGAAAACTGCTCATCAACCATTGGAAAGTTAGGCCTGTCCCGGCGCGCCGGGATGTCAGTGCGGTCATCCATCTGGCAGCCGGCCATCGCTACGGCATTAAACTGGAATACCGTCGGCAAAGCGGCGGGGCCATGGTGCAATTGCGCTGGCAGAAAGTCGGGGAACCGAAACGCATTTTTTCCACGCAGATTTCGCCCACCAATTTCTATCCCATGATCATCGGCGCTCCCAGCAAAGCGATGGCGGCGAAGATGCTGGCGCTGCTGCAAAACCGGCATAAATTCTGGGGACGTTATGTCATTGCCAGCATTCCCCGTGACAACCCGACGTTTCAACAGCAGGGTTACTGGCGTGGAAAAATATGGCCGGCCACCAATTATCTCCTGTTCCAGGGGCTTAAGCGTTATGCCTCGGCGAGTCTGCTGAATCGCTTCGCCGCCAAAAGCGTCAAGCTTTTCATGCGCAATTGGCACGCCGCCCACACCTGGAATGAGAATTATTTTTTCACCGGCCAAGGTTCGGGCGTGCCACATACAACATGGGGGCCGCTGCTATGTCTGATCGGCCTGGAGGATATTTGCGACATCCGCCCGGATGGCACAATTGCCCTCAATGGCACGCTGAATGAAAAAATAAGGATTCGGAACATTCCGATTGGCGGGACGTTGTACAACGTGAGGGTTACGCCGGGCTATGCCGAGTTGGTCCACGGCGGCCATGTTGTAATGAGAGCCAAGGGCATAATTGCGGTACAGTCTCTGCCACAGTGAAGGATGTTCGCCTAAGCATGGCGGCATGTGGACCTTTTTGGAGTGTTTTAACGATGCGTCTATTTTCACGGTTAGCGGCCGTTCGCGTGCCGATGTTGGAAGTACGTTTATTGGAACCATTTACGGACGTGCTGGGTGATCTGCCTGACGGCAGGCACGGAGCGAAGGTGTTGGGCTGTCTCGCTTCTCGCTCGAAGAACGTGAAAACAAGAAGTTATTATTCCTATTTCTAATACTATACCGCGAGCGGCAAATTCAGGTGACGGAAATGCATGCGTTTACATAGTTTGAGGAATTGATATGTCAACGGACAACACATCGGACCGCCTGATTCCGCGGCGGCAGTTCATGAAACACGTTATCGCGGCGTCCGCCACCACCGCCTGCGCCACAGATTGGGCCCGTTCGTACGGCCGGGCCATGGGGGACTCCGTGGTTGCTCTTTTGCACGGGACGGACTTGGGAAACCGCACCGCTTCGGTGCGGCCCATGATCGGCACCAACGGCTATGGGCGCACCTTTCCCGGAGCGATGGTTCCGTTTGGGCTGGTGCAACTAAGTCCGGATACCGCCGGGCGGGCGCAGCCACAGTGGTGGCGGCAGGGGCGGAATGTGATTGTGTATCCCTGGGAACATTGTTCCGGTTATTTTTATACCGACAACGTGATCCGGGGATTCAGCCACACGCATATTTCCGGCACCGGTTGTCCGGAATTGGGCGATGTGCTGCTGATGCCCGGTACCGGGCCGGTATGCTGGAACCACGGCGGCTCGGGTTGGCAACACGACGCACAGAGAGAATCCATTGAATCACATTCCGGTTGGGTAGCCCGCAAATCGGGATACGCCTCGCGGTTTTCCCATCAGCACGAGACCGCTCGCCCCGGATATTATCGCGTGTTGTTGCAAGATTCCGGCGTGCTGGCCGAGCTTACCGCCA
>JAKATV010000427.1 GCA_021818565.1 Planctomycetota bacterium | reverse complement strand
GCCTGCTCACCCTGCTTGACGCGCGTGCCGGGCAAAGATTTGCCCATAAAAAAATAGCGTATGGGGCGCGTCCGTTGACGAAGTGTCTTGAGCCGTCCTCGCATCGTCCGAGATTCGCGCCAGCGAACCATCTCGGCGATCTCGAGTTGCCCCCTTATTAACGCGGCATGGAGTCCGGCGATAGTTTCTTCGTGCTGTGACAGTTGGGCGGTGCGTTCTGACAACTGGTTTTGCAACTCGGAAATGCGATTATTGCGTTGGGCCAAATCATGGGTGAGCGTTGCCGCGGTCTGTTTTGTGCGGGCCAGCAGGTCGGTGAGTTCAGCCATTCGTAGCTTCCCATCCGCCACCGCCGCGTTCAGGGTGCCAATAGCCTCATGACACTGGGCCAGCTTTTCGGCGCTTTCCGACACATGTCCGGCAAGCACGGCGGCGGTCTGATCACGTTGGGCAACCTCCAGTCGAAAATGGGTCGCTTGTGTGTCCGAAACATCCAACGCACGGCGCACCGCCATGAATCGGCGATTTCGTCCACGGATCATCGCGGCCGCTTTAAGTGCGGTATCCAGGTGCGCACGCTCAATGCCGACATTTCCCGCCGGCGGCACAAGGGAATAGTCAAATTCCAAGAAATCGGCGGCGTAAAGTTTGCGGATAAGCTGGACGCTGCGCTCGGAAAAAAATAGCGGCGAATAAGACAGCAAGCTCTCGTTATATTTCTGCCGGGACGGATTTTTAAATGCCGAGCCGCCGATACGATCAGCGAGATTTTTCCAAAGGCTTTCCGGCTCTTCCACTTTGGCAATCTGGGAGTAGCATAATTTTCCAATACGAAGAACGTCACTCTGAGGTGCCCAATGAGGATCAGCGATATCCGGCCATTGCCTGGCGTGGAGAAATTCCAGAAAGCTCTGAACATTGTGTGCAATATCTTCAGCCGATCGAATTTCCTGGCGCTGAAAATCACTGTCGCTAAATGGATCAGCCTGCAACGGTTCGCACAACAGAATTTTAGATTGCCAGGCGGAGAAGATTCTTGTGTATGGATTACGCACCAGCGCAAAGCGAAAAAAATCCGGTGAAAGCAATATTGTTTTCAGAGATGTCGAGTCCAAGCCGGCCATCTTCGGGCAGGCGCGATGAAGGGTGTCATGAATGGTCAGACCGGGATGAGTTTCGTAACTACGCAAGGCGTCAAACGTGAAAAATTCCGGCCCTTCCAGCTCCGCAAACCACCACTTTAAGGATGTGCATGCCACCTTGGGCGTCGCTACGTAGTGCAGCAGGTATTGGTAGGAAACGTAAGAATTAAAAGAAAGATAGGTCCAATCCGCATCGGTCATCGTGCCAATTACGCTGTTGTGAAACGTACGCATCTGAATGTCCCCACTTCAAGATTCGCCGGTGCCTGTGGATATGCCGACAGGCTCGGGCCGCACCGTAGTCTACGGGATGGCAAGTGATGAACCCCAAAACAAAATAGCGCTTCGTTTTTAATGATTTTTAATTTTTTCCATTGGCCCCATCACTTTGCCTTACGGCAACTGCTAATATTATATGACTACAATACCGGTTTTGTCAAATTATTAAGATTGTTTTTGACCTTGGCTTGGTACGCGCCTAGAATGACGGCAGGGGACACAACGTCTAATCGCGTCAGGCAGGCACCATCGGTGCCGGACTCGGTTGCGCTGATGTCTTCCTGGATTAGTGGGGTCATCATGTATACGTGCGCGCCAACATTTTCTTCAGATCGACGTCGTAAAAACATTTCCGTGCTGCTGATGCTGGCGGCTGCGGGAATCATTGCTGTCGGTTCTCAATCCGGTGTGACAATTGCCAACACCGTCACCGTGAGCGGTGCCAATGGCACCGGCACAAACACCGCCGGCGGTCAGGCCATCGCGGTTGCCAGTACACCTACCGACGCCAACCATGCGGCGAAAGCTTATGGCGGCGGCGGCTACGATGCGGGAGCCGGCGGATACGCGCACGCCACGGCTACCGATGGATCCAGCGGCAGTTTCTTGCCTAGCGCCGGGTCGTATACCGTTTCGCTCGGCGGCAGCGCCGGCATTGATGCCAGTAACACCGGCGCATCGGCGGTAAGCGATTCCAGTGCCAGCAATAGTGTCGGCAAAGCCACCGCCACCGGCTATTCTCAAGGGGGCGTGGGATCGGCCAGCTACGGACCCTCGAATGTGTCAGCCGCCAACGGCGGTAAGGGTGGTGTCAGCAGCACCAATGCCACAGCCACGACGTCGGGTGCCAATGGCGCGTATGCCACAGCGGTTGCACTAGGAGGTGCCGGGGGTTTCTTTGACTCCGTCTTCACACCGCCGGCCAATGGCGGACTGGGCGGTAGTTCCCAGGCGTCAGCCAGTGCCACGGCCGCCGGCAGCGGCACGGCACAGGTTTACGGCATATCCTATGGTGGTTCGGGCGGTACGTTCGCCGGTTCCAACGGCAACGGTGTGGGTGGCAACGGCGGCAGTGGTTCGCTGGGGACAGTTTCCGCGAGTTCCAATGGTGGCCATGTGTTTGTGGAAGGCGCACAAATCGGCGGTGCCGGCGGGGGCTTTTCACACGGTGGCGGCAATGTGACCGGCGGTAATGGCGCAGGCTCGGGTTTAACCAACGCCGTCACCGGCACCACGTCAGGACATTCTGAGCTGATACAAATTACCGAGGGCGGCGCAGGCGCAGGAGGATCAGGTACTGGTGCCGCCGGGGCGGCGGGAGTCGGTTATTCTTCGCTGACCAGCAGTATCACCAGCGGCGCAGTAAGTGACGCCGGCATTGAAGCCTACGCCTCCGGTGGTGCCGGTGGATACTTTAATACGCTTGGTGCCTCATCACCGGGGACCGCTTCCGCCGGTGGTGCGGCAACCTCCATAGCCAACGGGACTAATAACACCGGTGCTTCAGGGGTGGCGGCGTATTCCATCGCCGGTGTCGGGGGGCTTGGCGTAAACGGTGCCGCCAGCGGTGCGGGCGCAGGGGCCAGTGCCACTGCCACCTCGAGCAGCACACTGGCGGGCGCGGCGGTAACGGCTATTGGCTACGCCGTAGGCGGCAATGGCGGCGGTACCGCCGCTACTTCAAGTGACGCGCCAGGTGGAAGTGCCAATGCCCAAGCCACTGCCAACCTCAACGGCGGTTATGTCAATTCTTACGCTCAGGCCGTCGGTGGCACACCCGGTAATGGCGGAGTTGGCGTATATAATTCAGCGACAGCTTTAGCCGATGCTTATGCCAATGGCGCTGGGGCCGGGGCCATTAACGCGCAAGCCAGCATGACCGATGCCTACAATGGACAAAGCGCCAGTATTCAATCCAATTCCCCAGTTACCGTTAGCGGTGCACAGTTGCACACTGAATCCTACATCAATTCCGCACAAACTCCCCGGGCCATATCCGCTGCCGCCGGTGCCAATGTTGCCACGCTGTTAACGCAGGATCCCACCAATGCCGAAGTCACCAGTGTCCTGGCGACCAATCCACAAGCGGCGCAGAACTGGAATATCGGAGGGGCGAATACCTCACAACCTGCCAGCAGCGTCGCGGATTACAATCAGATTTCATTTATCTCCGCCGGCACATCCTCTGGTACTTCGCAATATCACAGTTCCCTGACGATCGTGACCAACAACATCAACCTAAGTAACTCCCATGATGCCGTCGTGAGTTTTCTAGGCGGTACCTCCACGGGTACCGGGTCGGTGATCATACAGGTCACCAATCTGGAGAACAACAATACCCTGCTGCTTAATAATGGTTACGGAACGTTAGCTCTGGCGGATGCGGCCACGTCCAACAACACCTTTGATCTGGGAAGTATTGCCAGTCTGGTAACCTCCAGTAATACCTTAAGCCTTCGCTTTGACATGTACCTATTTACCACCGACGCCACCGCCGGCTTCCAGACCAGCTATATCTTCGGCAGCAGCGTGATGGGATCAGGCCCCGCCGCCAGCCCCTTGCTGGCCATGAATTTCAGGCATTCCGTCACCACGCGCTCTATGGCCTTGGCAGCGCTGCCCACCGCAGCGACACCGGAACCAGCAACGCTGGTACTATTAGCCTTGGGAGCCTTGGGAATGCTGCTTAAGCCCCGCCGCAAATCGAGGGGCGCTTGCTAATAGAGCACGGCGGTGACTGGGAGGAGGAGTTAGAAGTTAGAATTTTCTGGAAGCGCTGCCGCTTCTTTACGCTGTCCGGCAGGATAAACCCGCCGGCTTGCGCCGTCTAACTCCTCGTCCAACCCGCAGGTTGGTGCGCGGCACTGGATCAACCACCGGATTATCATACGGTGCTCTTGAGAGAATTATTTTAGTGCTGTTTTAAAACCGATCTCACGTTAAGCAGCAGTGCAAAAACAACTTCGTGTTTTTATGGGCCAGTGGCTGTGGGCACAAGTCGGGGCCGGATGATGTAGCTCCAATTTGGACAGATGGGGAGTCGTTCAAGGTTTAAGGATTTCATCGTGG
>JAKATV010000534.1 GCA_021818565.1 Planctomycetota bacterium | reverse complement strand
CAAGCACTACATCAACATTAATACAATATTTTAGTGGCTACACGCAAAAGCGAAAAACGAACGTAAGCTATTGTAAATAAAAGAGTTACGTAAAAACGATGCTGGAACATCCGTTATGAGCGGGAAAAGAACCAGAAGCAATTAGTCTCCCAGGAAAGCAGTTCCGGCAGCGAGTGCTTAATGCGCGGGACTGCCGCGCCGTTTGTTCCGGGTGTTCTTGATTCGCAGGTAAATGAGATACACCAGAATCAATATATTGGAGATCAGCAGGCCGATGCGAAGTAAGTCCGGTTTGGCGAAAATCTCGATGATTTCCAACGGCATCAGCAGGCATACTTCCACAATCACCAGATATTCGCCCCAGACTTTTTCCCGGTAAAGACCAATGCCTTCCACCAGAAACAAAAGAGCATAAATAAATGTTCCAGCGGCCAGCATTTCCAACTGTTTGGCGTGGACCAATTTGGTATGATCAATCACCCAGTCCACATATTTGTTGTGAGGGTCCAAACGGAATTTGTCCACCCAGCGAATTGTGATAACGGACAAATTGGCATGGCGGAATGTAAGGGCCAGAATGCCCGCGGTGATCATCGCCGCCGCTTTGAAAAATTTGAACAACGCAATGGTCAATAAAATCCGATTGTGGCGGCGCGGCTTTGCTTTCGCGGCGGCCGGTGATAGGTCTGATACGTTTTGACTCATGGCATAATTCCTTCAGAACCCACAATTGCGGCTGCGATCTTCTGCGATATTAATTCTACACCGTTCGGGTTGGGATGTACCCCATCCGCCGATATCCAATGTTCACGCGGTATGCCCAGCGCCTCTTGTCCCTTGACTTCTTTTCGCACATTCACACATTCGATGCCCGCCTGGGCCGCCCATTGTTCAAAGGCGTCCTGATATATTTCCCGCCACTTATGCCGTAGTTCAAAAATTTCCGGTAGGGCATGGAAAAACAGACGATTGGCCCGTTCTTCCGGAACCGTCGGTGAACTGCCGATGGTTAAATAGGTAATTAGCCGCGCTTGGGGTGCATGGTCGCGGCATACCTTAATAATCTGGTCCCAGATATGCTTAAAATTGTTGATCCCTTCCTGCTGATCATTGGCATTGTTAAATGCGCAGGATTCAATAACGAGAATATCGGGCCGGCTTTGCGTTAAAGGTAGCATGCGTTCTCTTCCATGCCAGAATTCATATAACAGTCGATACAACACCAGTTCCGCCCGCGTGCCGCCAATGGCCCAATTGGAAATCTCATAAGCCTGGTCCGGCCGCAGGGCCTGTAACGCCTCGGTGAGCATGCGCGGTGGCCGATGCAGGTATTCGGTCATTGAATCGCCATAAAGCAGTATACGCATGGGCAGCTTCTTCTCCGGAGTTTATCGTTGGCCGGAACCTTCCGGCAAGGCAGTAATGTTAGCCGCGAAGCCTTGTTGTTGAAAATGCTGGGAGCCTTTGCGAGTAATGGCCGTCGCAACCCGGCCATTACTCGGACAGGCTCGCACTTGGGCGCTATTTTGTGTTGGATCATTAGTGTTGTTATGTGTTAACAAAACCGCATTGCGGCAATTCAAAATACAAAGTTAATTAGATTATTCAGTATTGCGATATTGCGCACATTAATGATAAATGTATAAAACTTGAATTGCTGGAATTTGTCGGCGGCTGGGCATTCGCTTAGTGCGATAAAGCGACCCGTGACGTATAAAATAGTTAAATTTTATATGGTAATACGAGCCGTGAGGTTGCCAAACCCGTAAACATTGTTGTGAGCCTGTGCACCATTATGTATTATGCGCACAAAATTGTTAGATGTGGTTTAAAAAAAATAAAAATATAATTTTTTTACTTGACATGTGCGCTAATGTGTTGTACACCAGTATCGGAATGGATAGTTCGGCTTTTTGGCGGTTGTCAGTTCGCCATTCATTTTGAAAAGGGCCGTGGTTCGTTTGTCCGCGAATAACGGCGGGGCCGGCAGTTCGGCAAGCCCTACGGCGAACGAAGAGCTATTGTCGGGAGGTTTGGAGAATGATTCCGGCGGGACACCGACGACCATTGAGTTCCAAAATGTTGCGGCGGGAACCTACAACCTTGTGCTGTATACCGCTTTCCAAGGCAACGGATCGTATTCCGGTGCTGTAGGCATGACGCTGCGGACAGTTCGCCAGGCTCCGGCTTCGCGGACTCACCGTCGCGCTTGCCTGATACTTTGAAACTTCCCGCTGCGGGTGAAAATATTACCGTTAATTTCCGCGCCGAACCACCACCATTGCAAAATTCCCGAAATTCTCGTATGTTTTCTCCCATGTCCAAGGCACCGAATCAGACTCTTATCGCCCGCCAGCTTAATTTAGCTCCCGGGACCGTGTCGCGCGCCTTGCGCCAGCAGCCGGGAATTAAGTCTGAAACACGAGAGCGGGTTTTGAAACTTGCGCAGAAGCTGGGTTATACCGTTCGCCTGCGCGGCAAAGCGGCCGTAGAAGCGGAAGCCTGTTACCTTGGGGTTCTGGTGCAATCTCCGGAAAGCAGTTGGACCCACACGCGGTATCTGGTCGGCTTAAGTGAAGCTGCCGCCGCCATGAATGTTACGCTTATTGTACATCATGTATCCTTTCAAGATTGCCTGAATATTGTCCATGCGGACCGCCAGCCGCCGGCCATGCGTGACGGTCGCGTCAAAGGGCTGTGCCTGGTTCATCGCTGGCCGGAAGACGTGGCGCGGCAATTATCGGAAAAATTTGCCTGCGTTTCCGTGGTACATTTCTACGCTGATACCAAAGTCGACCTTGTAGATATGGACCATCGCGGCGGTATGAATGTGCTGGCGCAGCACCTCTACGGTTTGGGCCATAGAAAAATCGGCTATTTTGGTTACTGCGGTGACATGTCCTGGTCGCGTGCGCGTTATGCGGGTTACGTGGAAGCCTTGACTAAACTGGGATTGGAATTAAATCCGGCGTGGGCCATTGAATTTGGTCCGGACGTTTTTGAACAGCGACTGGTGCCGCCGACAGCCCCGGAGCAGGCATTGCATTTAATTAAATCAGGTGTGCGAGCATGGATGGCCACCAATGAATGGGCCGGGCAGATGCTGACACAAATTGTCCGCGATGCCGGACTGCGTGTGCCGGAGGATGTATCGATTACCGGGTTTGACAATACCGATACGGTTCCGCGACCGGTGGTGCAGTTAACGTCCGTGGGCGTATCCCTTTCGGTCATCGGTACCGCCGCCATTCAAAGGCTTCGTCACCGCCTGGCCAACCCGGAAGAGCCGCGCCAGAATATTCTGTTTGATGTTAAATTTGTCCCCGGCAATTCCACCGGGCCGTTAAACCACTGATTCACCAATATCCCTTCAATTAAGTTACTCGATGACGTTTTCCACATTTAATTAAATTGGTGGTACAATACCCGCATGGTTGAAAGTATTTCCAATGTTCCAGGTTTGGCGCTGGGTGGCGGTGTGTGGGTGGACCGACAGCGGCTGCAGTTCGGATTTTCCCGCTCCAGTGGCCCGGGCGGTCAAAATGTCAATAAAGTCAATACCAAAACCGACTTGCGCGTTCACCCTGATGATCTGCATGGCCTGAATGTCAAAGCCAGATTACGACTCATTCAAGCCGTGGGCCGCCGGGTCGATGCCGCCGGTGCCATCGTGCTGATCAGTTCCAATCAACGTACGCAGGAAGCCAATCGCCGCGCCTGCGTGGAAAAACTGAAAACATTGGTATCGGAAGCGATGGTGGAACCTAAGAAACGTCGCAAGACGCGCCCCACCAAGGCCAGCAAAACCCGCCGCTTGGAATCCAAACGCGTGCGCTCCGATGTAAAACGCGCCCGCCGCAGCCCTGCGGAATAAATTTTATACGCATTGCCCATCAGCCGCGTTTATAAAGCAACGCCTTGTGTTCCTGTTCGTGCAGGTTGTTAAATCGTTTTTTCAGATCTTCCATCCCGGGCTTATACTTCGGAAACTTCACGCATATTTGCGCCAGCAATTCGATCTCGGCGGCGAAATCCGCGAGGTGAATTGTTTCGCAGGCGATCAGCGGCCCGGCTGTTGGGCAGGCAGGCGCAGTGCCCGCTGCGGCGGGCTCCAGCATATTGTGATAATTTCCCAACGCCAGACACACAGCGCCGGTTTCATAACCGAATGCATGGAACACGGTGGAATCACAGGTTCCTCCATCCATTAACGCCCGCTGATACCGGAATTCTGAATTTTCATCAGCCAAGCCGCCGGCGGTCATGGCCATGAAGCGCGTTAACGCGGGGCTGAAGGTGCTGGTGCGGTCACCAACACGAATCACCGGCCCGGCACCTTGAATCGCCTGGGCCGTGGCCCGGCTGGTTTCCAGCCCGATGATGGCACAGTTGCGGGGAATAAATCGCTGCCGCGCCGCCACGATAGCCCCGGCAAATCCGACTTCCTCCGCGCGTGTCAGCAGTACCCTCACATTGCATGTGGCCTTTAGCTCCAATAA
>JAKATV010000318.1 GCA_021818565.1 Planctomycetota bacterium | reverse complement strand
AAAAGTCGTGCCACATTTTCCGGGGGCACGGATAGGACAATTCTTTCCTGGGCTTCGCTGATCCAGATTTCAGCATAGTTCAGGCCGTCGTATTTCAATGGAACCTTATGCAATTCCACGGTGGCACCGGTATGGGCTCCCATCTCACCAATGGCGCTTGATAAACCACCGGCACCGCAATCGGTAATAGCGTTATACAACGGCCCCTTATCATCGTCCCGGGCCTGCAAAATGACATCCAACATCTGTTTTTCCGTAATCGCATTGCCGATTTGTACGGCATGGCTGAATTCATCACCATGCTTATCGGTTAAGACATCACTGGAAAAAGTGGCGCCATGAATCCCGTCACGACCGGTACGACCGCCAAGGAGAATAATCCGATCTCCGGATTTAGCATCTCGTTTGTGCGCCAGAGACCGTGGTAATAAGCCCACACATCCGCAGAATACCAGGGGATTGCCGATATAGCGTTGATCAAAATAAACCGCGCCATTGACGGTTGGAATACCCATGCGATTGCCGTAATCTCGAACCCCCGCTACTACGCGCTGGGCAATGCGGCGTGGATGCAATACTCCCTCCGGCACCTCAGTGGCCGGTGTGGATGGATCCGCAAAACAGAAAATATCCGTACTGGCAACAGGTCTGGCCCCCCCGCCGGTGGCCATGACATCGCGTATGCACCCACCGATGCCCGTGGCCGCGCCACCGTAGGGTTCAAGGGCCGATGGGCGATTATGCGTTTCTACTTTCATGCACACGGCCCATTGGTCATCCAGGGCGATCACGCCTGCATTATCCTTAAATACACTTAGTGTCCATGGCAAATTCAGTTCTTTGGTGGCGCGAAATATTGTGGATTTCACGAGGTTGGCAATGACTTCCGTTTGATCGCCGGCAATACGATGTTCATGAATATCCTGTTCCATGGAACCTGCGGGATGATGGGAAAAGTGTACTTGTGCTTTAAGCGTTTTATGAACGCAATGTTCACTCCATGTTTGCGCCAGAGTTTCAAGTTCCACGTCGGTAGGCGCTCGGCCCAACTTGCGGAAATGTTCTTGAATCGCTTTCATTTCCGCCAGGTCCAGGAACAGATGCCCACGCCGCGATAACTGCTGGAGCTGATCGTCGGCCAGATCACGCAGCGGTATTTCCACGCGTTGGAATCTATAGGCCTGGCCATGCGGAAATTCCGCGGGGATATACGCGTTATCATGGATTTGCTCGATGGAATCATTGGCCAAGATACGCCTGGCAATCTGGGCAGCGGTTTCCGCGGTCAGATGGCCGGCCAGCACATACCGTCGTCCCGTGCGTACCAGGACCGGCTTAGATTGACGCGGCAATTCCAGCAAATCCGCAATTGCCATTTCGGCACTGGCGGCTACAGGATCCATGACTCCAGGCTTCAGATGCACTTCCACCAACCGCCCCGCTCCTGCGGTTTCATGGCCAACAACCACGCGTTCCGTTACCGGATCCGCTAACAGGCGGCCGGCGATTTTATGTACCTGCGCCGGCGTGAGTATTTCCGGCGGGCCTTGCAATAAAAATACCCGTGCGGTCTGCACACCATGTACTTCGGCAATACCGAGTTGCCGAATTTCCGCAAGTACCGCATTACCCAGCGGATCATCGGCAGAGTTTTGCGGATGAATTTCAATGCGATATACAGCCATAACGCTCCTGCAACAGCTCGCCGCCCAGCGCCTGTTTTCCACGCACTGAACCGGTCAACATTATGCGCGAACGGCGGCAATTGTGCATCCCACTGCCAAAGCGCATTATAGAAGTGAGAACGTCAAGGCAACGGTTTGGCGACCGGCATGGCAAAATGCAGGATCGTGCCGGCTGGTAATTTTTGGATGCGCGTGATGACCATTCGGTCCCGCGTCCAGTTTACTTTATAGGTAAAAGCCACTTTGTCACCGGAAGCAATTCCCGATAACGACACTCCGGGCGCAAGTTGATACGGCATGGTCATGGCCATCATTGGTGTCACGTGACCATTGAATCCCACCCAATTGGCAATGGGTTGAGTTTTTAATGATATGCTCGCCGGGGATTGGCCCGGCAGTGGCAAGGCTTTGACAATAGCCCGCAGGTGATAGGTGTAGGTAATACCCTGCTGGGTGCTGGAATTAGATGATGAAGAATGCTTTGAGCGGCAGCCACCCATCCATAACCCCATACCTATAATTAAAGCCAGTGCCAAATAATATCGAACCTGTTTTTGCATAAAGACTCCTTAAAGATTCAATGTCTTTCGCCCCATGTAGACTTCCGATAAGTCCACTACAGAATTCATTGTACGCCGACCGAAAAAAAGCGGTAACCGTTCGTGGGCCGGCCACCAGCATCGCCCGCCCCTGGCCGCGCCGCAATAAGTAATGAATAATGAGACGGCCTGGCGGCCTTAATGAGACGTTGCGCTGCACTTAAAAGTACAGGAGTCGCAATGATTATTTGCTCGTTGCTCGTTGTGACGTTCCCGTTGTCAAGCCCCCATTTATGTCCCCACTTGTACGTATAGGTTTTGAACATATAGACATATTTACATACATTCCTATTCGACGGTTAATGGACCGCACCATATCTTAAGGGCAGCCTTATTGTTCTGGCCTTATGTTCCGAGGGAGGAGAGTGGCAAGGCCGGGTGGAGGAGCGGGGGCGGGTGGAAGAAACCGCCCCCGCAACACGCTTCGCAATTTCATCCGGCGTATGGTATCCAAGGCTTGAATGTGGACGCCGATGGTTATATTCCTGACGATATTGACGGATAATAACTTGCGCATGGGCTAAATTTCCAAACGTCTCCAAATCCAAACATTCCCGCCGCAAGGTCCCATTAAATCGTTCATTCTTGCCATTTTGCCAAGGGCTGCCGGGGGCGATATGCCGACAGCTTACCCCGGCCTCCTGGAGTTCCCGCATCAGGGCTTGGGCTATAAATTCCGGGCCATTGTCGGAACGCACATACTGCGGCGTTCCGTATTGGCGGAACAACGCCAACAGCGTTCGGGATACAACTTTGGCATTCATGCGATGTCCTACTTCTAACCCCAACGCTTGACGGGTGTATTCATCTTCCACCGTGAGGATTTTGAGTTGCCGGCCATTCGCCAAGGAATCATACATGAAATCATACGCCCACACATGATTCGGATATTCGGCCCGGCACGGGCTTCGGAGACCTTGTCCACGCCGCTTCCGCGTTTTTCTCCGCGGTAGCGTCAGACCGTATTTCCTGCACAACCTACGTATTCTTTTCACGTTGAGTTTCTCCTGACGTCCTTGCCGTATCCACTGCCGCTTCACCATCTGGTGCAACATCCGGTAGCCATAACGCGGATAACGCTGTGCCAGATCACGTAACTGCTGTACCCATTCCATATCCTCGCCTTTGGAACGGTAGGACAGCCGACGCCGACTGATACCGACCAGATCACACGCCCGACGTTGACTTATCTTATGTCGCATCAGATATTCCACCGCTTGGCGACGCCATGGAACCGTATTTACTTTTTTTGTATTAACTCCTTGAGTATATCGACCTCCAGGTCGCGCTCCGCCAACAAGCGTTTGAGTCGCACATTATGTTTCTCCAGTTCACGCCATCGCTTCACGGCGGTTTCGGACATCTGTCCAAACTTCCGCCGCCAGGCATAAAACGTCACGTCGCTGATACCGTAGGTACGACACAAGTCAACGATCGTCTTATTCCCGGCATCCGCCTCGCGCAGTATGGATACCATCTTTTCTTCACTGAATCGTTTTTTCTTCATACGACTTCCGATCCTTTCTTTACTAAAAGTCTATACGTTCCAGTGGAGATATTTTAGGGGCGCAGGACAGGTGGCGTTGGCGTGGCGGGCAGTAAGGCAGCCCCTCCGCTCGCCATTCGGGCTCACTGCGGGGCTGCCTTACTGCGGGGAAGGACTCTCTCTTAGCAAAGCCTGTTTTGCGCCCAGTTGACAGGGAGTACCTCAAGCATCAAAACTGCCGCATTCTTCCTGAACCTTAAGGAATGCGGCGGCATTGCGGATGGCGGAATCAATTTTCAGCCGATTGCGGACGATACCGGCATCCGCCAGGAGCCGCTGTCGGTCACGGTCATTAAATCGGGCCACGGCCGACTGATCAAAACGCGAAAACGCCCGCCGATACGCCTCGCGCTTGCGCAGAATTGTTTCCCAACTTAGGCATCGTGCAGAAATAACTTTATACAATAATGATTTATGATATAATACCCGGCATGGATACGACCAGCGAAGATGCGGTACGCGATCGGTTTCGATTTCTGTCACCATGGCTCAATGAGCGCTCGCAACGGCTGTGGGCGGGTGCCGAGGCAAAAGTGCTGGGCTGGGGTGGTATTCGAACCGTCGCGCGGGCCTCGGGACTGGCGATCAATACGGTACGACGTGGTTATGCGGAAGTGATGAAATCAAGCCATTCCGGTCCACAACGTATCCGCCGGGAAGGCGGTGGGCG
>JAKATV010000336.1 GCA_021818565.1 Planctomycetota bacterium | reverse complement strand
CACGGGCACCGACATCGCGGGTGCGCGGGTCCTTAAAAAACAATAATCCCAGCATCAGTCGATGATTAAAGTGTGATCGCAAAGTTTTGGATAACACCGCACCTTGTTGTAAATGCTCCGCCAGACTTACGCATTGGAGAATAATGCCATAATACTCCAGGCTTTGGGGCCGCGATGCCGGAGTTTTCACGCCCTGCTTAAGTTGCTGGAGGATCGATCCCACGATGTCACGCATTCGAGCCGGGATCCTGGCATGTTGCAAAGTTGCTATTTCGGCATCAATATCCGGCAGGCCCGCCGCAGGCTTGTCGGACTTCCAATGGCTTTGAGAGCCTTGCGTCAGGGGCCAAACTATTAGTGCTGATGTGCTGGTAAATTCTCTCTGGGCCAATGGTGCCAAGGGTTTGAGCAACCGGTGCAGATATTTATGGAGCGCCTCGGCGGAGACCAGCGGGGCATTGACTTGGCTGCTGGCGCGATAGAAATTCCGGCACGCCTGCGCTATGGCTGCGTTATTAGCATTAGCGGCCGACAGGAGAATATTTATCTGTTTATCAAAATCTGAAAGTCCGGCGAAAAGTTGATCCGCTTTAAGAACCATCAGGGATCGTAGCGGGACATTCTTACAGTGCGTTGCCGATTCATACAGATGTCGAATGATGAGTCGGTACGTTTCCTGGACTTCAGCGGGGGCCGTGGCGTTGTTCGTGCCAACCGGAATTTTCAGCAGCAGGTTGCCTATCTGGTTATCAAGCTGTTGCACCTGATTGGCGATGCGGGATTCGGCGGCACCGGAAATAAATGACACATTTCCCGCCAAGGCCATGCCGACGGGTGAAAAAAATAGCGCAATCAGGGCCGGCAATAAATAGCTGCCGGGATATTTGACGCATCGCGGGTATTTAAGAAACATGCCGTTCTCCTTGGACTTTTTGATAAACGTCCAGTAGTGAATCTACCATGATAGTGGCGTCAAATCTTTTTTCCGCCAGAACTTTTCCGTGCGAGCCCATGGCGTTGCGAAGGTCCGCATTTTCAGCTAACTGAAGAATAGCGTTTTGCAAACCGGCCAGATCCCCTGGTTCCACGAGAATACCGCTGTGCCCATCCATACAGACTTCATTGGCACCGTCGCAGTTGTACACAATTGCCGGAATGGCTTCCAGCATTCCTTGGGCCACCGCGCGGGGCAAGCCTTCCCGATAACTCGGATGCACCATCATATCCATGGCCGGAATGAGTTGCGGCACCTGCGCCGGCGGAACCAGACCCGTAAGAATAAAGCGATCCTGCCATCCGGCGCTGCGGATCTTTGCCGTGATCCGCGGCTGAAATTGGCCATCGCCGATCCAGAGAAATAGCAGACGCGGTTGGGCCGCGAATAATTTTTCGGCAATGGCCAGTAGATCGTCATGACCCTTGAGCGGCTGCAAGCGGGCGATGGTTCCCATGACGATCCGGTCGTCGGCGATTCCAAGTTTCCTCCGTGCCTGCGCACGCTGACCGGCGGCCGCTAAGAACGGCTTAATATCCATCCCGCTGTAAACGGTGATGAATTGTTCCGGTTTTCCTACGCCGCACGCCAGAGCCTGACGGGTCATCGCATCGGCTACAGAGACGATTTTATGGCACCGCCGGGCGGCAAAACGTTCCAGCGCGATCCATGCGGCGTTGGTGAGCTTGGATTGATATGGATGGAACGCCAGTCCATGGATGGTGTGCACCACAACCGGAACTTTGCAATTCCAGGCTGCAACGCGCCCCACAATGCCGGCTTTACTGGAATGCGTGTGAATGACATCGGGCTGCAGTTGTATGCATAACTTTTTAAGCCGCTGATACGCCCGTACATCCCTGATCGGATGCGCACTGCGCACCAGACTTTCTTCCACGATTATCCGATACCCCCCTTCGCCGGCGCGCTGCATCAGCGAGCCTTCCGGGCCGGTGCTTGGACCGGTAATTAACGTTACATCGTTGCCGCGCCGCTGCTGACCTTCGCATGTCAGGATCGTATTTTCCTGCGCACCGCCGACAATTAATCGCGTTATGACGTGTACTATTTTCAACCGGCAAAGTCCATTTTACATTCGTCTGCTTGATATAAAGCACCCATTAAAAGCGAATCCATTGCAGAGTTAATCCAGCCGCCGGGGCGCACGGCCCCACAGATCCCCGATCTCCGGATGCTAAAAGTTCCGTCACACGGTGGGGTTCACCATTCCCGCGGCCAATGTCCAGCACGGTGCCCACCATGGTACGCACCATGTGATACAGAAATCCGCTGCCTTCCACGGCAAAGATTATTATCGGTCCGCGCTGATGGATACTGCAATGAAAAATATCTCGAACCGTCGTTTGCCGGTCATCTTTTCTTCCACGAAATGCGATAAAATCATGTTGCCCCTCGTAAAGCCTGCAGGCTTCCTGCATAACCGGCAGTTCCAGGTGCCGCCAATGGTGATAGACATAATGGCGATAAAAAATCGGACGATCCCGATCCGCCCAGATCAAATACCGGTAGCGCTTGCTGCGGGCGCTGCGGATATTAAAGTTCTCGTCCACCGACTCGATTTCGCGGATCAGAATATCGGGCGGCAGCCGACTGTTAATTGCCAGGCGCAGCCGCTGGGCGTCTAAATGCGTGTTGACGGTCATCACCGCAATTTGTCCCTGGGCATGCACACCGGTATCGGTGCGGGATGCCCCTATGACGGTCACTGGATGATCAACGATATACCCAACCGCTTTTTCAATAGTGCGTTGTACCGTTACCACCGGCTCAATTTGCCGTTGCCAGCCGCAATAAGCGGTTCCATCATAAGCGACAAGCATTTTATAGCGGCCTTCAGGCATAGTGGCGTTCCAGTTGGCTTTCCAGCGGGAGTTAAAGTCGGCTGCTTTAGCACAAGTTGCCGGTGGGACATTCTCTACCCCACCACAAATGGCGGCGCGAGGCTTTAATTTTTGGCCACCAGTAATTCGGCGATTTGCACCGCATTGAGAGCGGCCCCTTTGAGTAACTGGTCACCGGCGACGAACAGGGCAATGCTGCGGCCCGTTGGATCACTTAAATCATTGCGAATTCGCCCCACAAGGATATCGCCCTGCCCGGAAGCGTCCCGAGGCATCGGAAAATAATTCTTTTCCCGTTGATCTACCACTTTGACGCCCGGAGCGTGCGAAAGAATGTCCCTAACTTGATCTGCTTGAATAGGGGACATAAATTCTACGGTCAACGATTCACAATGAGCACGCAAAACCGGCACGCGAACGCAGGTGGCAGAAATACGAATATCGGGGTCACCAAAGATTTTTCGCGTTTCTTTGACCATTTTTATTTCTTCTTCATTGTAGCCCGTATGCAAATCAACAGACGCGTTGTGGCTAAACACGTTAAACGCGTACGGGTGGGGCAGCACCGTGGGGGGGTACTCCTGGCCATTGAGCGCTGCTTTTGTGGCGTCCAGCAATTCCTGCATGGCTGCCGCCCCGGCACCGCTGGCGGCCTGATAGGTAGCCGCAATAATCCGGGTGATTCGGTTAATTTTATGTAGCGGCCACAACGGTACAATGGCAATGATAGTCGAGCAATTGGGGTTGGCAATGATACCTTTATGGTTGTTGATCTCCTGTGGATTAATTTCCGGAACAATCAACGGCACATCCGGGTTCATCCGAAACGCCGAACTGTTATCTATGACTACCGCACCGGCTTTGACGGCAATTGGACCAAATTTCTTGCTAAGCGAACCACCGGCGGAGAATAATGCAATATCCACGCCGGAAAAGCTCTGCTCGGTGAGTTCATGCACCACTAAGGATTGCCCGCGAAAGGCCAGGTGTTTTCCAGCACTGCGCGCGGAAGCAAAGAGCCGCAATTCAGCCAACGGAAAATTACGTTCCTCCAAGCATCGAAGAAACTCTACACCCACCGCACCGGTGGCACCGACAATAGCAACAATAGGAGGATGATTCATGGCTTTCCTGTTAATCACGGTTCCATCTAACAACGCCCATTTCAACTTGAAAGGGCTTTTTCCGGAGGGATTATACTACAGGAGCACAGCAGATGGCACATCCAGCGACAAAGTGACGTTATTACTGCCCGTGACGGCGTATGGATTTGCTCCCATTTAGCGCAATTTAACATAACATATATTATCGGACCCTGTAAATAACACCGGATCACGGGAATTAGGCACCCAACGCATAAACCAACTCACGGGGAAACGCTACCACGCGGCCAATGCGTTCACGCCCGATAAGATCGCCGCGACAAGGAAAAAACTATGCAAACCATCGCAACGACCTACTGCACACAATGCGGATACCTGTACTACGGAGAAGACCGCAAAGCAGCCATCAAGGCCAACATCAACCACGGCAAACAGCCCCAAAACAACAGCCACACAATCATCACAGAAATCGCCCGAAAAGACACCAGCAGAGAACTCAAACCGATCACAATCCTGTCCACCAACCCTTGAACAACACGGACCCGCAAACAACTACGGACACC
>JAKATV010000045.1 GCA_021818565.1 Planctomycetota bacterium | reverse complement strand
GACAACGGATAATATCTGGCTGCGGCGGCACTTTACCATGCCGGCCGGCCATTATCCGCATCTGGTGGTTTATTGTTATCACGATGAAGATGTGCAAATTTACATCAACGGCGTATTTGCCGCTTCCGCGCCGGGATACAGCACCAGTTATGTGCCACTGCGTTTAACGCCCGCGGGTAAAAAAGCGTTACATCCGGGCCGCAACCTCATGGCGGTTCATGTGCTGCAAACCACCGGTGGCCAGTTCTTTGATGCCGGATTGGCACAATGGTATATACCGAAGAATTAACTGTACGGAGCCTGATATGAACACCAGCGGAATGTTGGGTAGAATACTGTTTGGAACGGTTTTTCCGATGGCACTGTGGGCCACGCTAGCGACTGCTGCCCCGCACGCACGAATAACCGTTAGCGCGACGGTACCGGGCCGGGCGGAAAATCCGGGGATGTGGGGGGTGTTTATTGAGAATATCTGTCATGATGTCGATGGCGGGCTTTATGCGCAGATGATCCGGAATCCTGATTTTAAAAATGATGTGCCGCCCGCGGATTGCCAAGTGGTGCATGGTCGATGGCGCACGCGCAATGGCCGTATGCAATGGCCGCCACATTTTACGCGCGTGAAAAATGGACCTGATGTTGCGTGGATCAGCGTCAATGGCCATATTCACTCACCACCACTTGGCGGACCTCTGTTGGCCTGGAAACCGGTGGAGCCAACTTCGGGGTCGGTGACGTTACGGGTGCAAGATCGTCAACCGCTTTCCGCTGCGCACCGGTTGAGCTTACAGGTAACTGTAAAAAAAGCCGGTGCCGGCGTGGCGAATATCGGATACTGGGGAATGCCGATTAAAAAAGGTCGCGCGTATAAGCTATCCTTTTACGCCCGCTCGCCCGATACGGCCCGTGTGCGACTTCAAGCTGGTTTGGCCAATGTCAGCGGTACCAAACACTTTGCTCATGAGGAAATAACAATTGTTGGTGCCGCCTGGAGGC
This sequence comes from Planctomycetota bacterium, assembly GCA_021818565.1. GTDB lineage: Bacteria > Planctomycetota > Phycisphaerae > WQYP01 > WQYP01 > JAMDCX01. The sequence goes on along the minus strand of JAKATV010000045.1, from coordinate 3,549 downwards.
GCTACACCTGTTTGCTGCGGGCTGCCGGCTCTACCTATCATGGTGCCATGACGCTGACAACCTCAGCTCCGGCAACGTTTGATGTTAATTTGGTACTGATGTTTCCGGTATCCGAGAAAACCGGCCAACCGGAATTTATCCGGCCTGATCTGCTGGGTTTGCTCAAGCGCATGCATCCCGGATTTTTAAGATTCCCCGGCGGCAATTACATTGAGGGGTATTCGCTGGACGACAGTTACAATTGGCGGCAGACGGTGGGGCCGATGATTGATCGTCCGGGGCACGTCAACTACTGGGGGTATCGGGATACGGATGGCTTTGGCTATTTGGGCTGGCTTGAATTGGCGCAACAGATTGGTGCTACGCCCCTGTATTGCACCAGCGCCGGGCTGCTTCATAGTGCCCCCAATATTCCCGGAACAAATCTTAATGTGTACATTCACGAAATGCTCACGGCGGTGGCATTTGCCAATGACCCCGGCGATACGCGATGGGGCGCGTTGCGCGCCGAATATGGCCACCCCGCGCACTTCGATCTCAAATATCTCGAAATTGGCAATGAAAATGGCGGCCCCTCGTACAATCATAATTATCATATCATGGCTGCCGCTTTGCATAAGGCTTTTCCCAACGTGATCCCAATTGCGGATGATTGGGGCGGGATTCCGTCCGGGCCGTTAAGCATTGTTGATAAGCACTATTATCAAAGCCAGCAATGGTTTTTGAATCATACCGATCTTTACAATCGTTATCCGCGCACGGCTCCGAAAATATTTGTCGGCGAGTATGCCGTTGGAAATACCCGCGCCAAATATGGTGATTTTCGGTCTACCCTGGCGGAAACGGCTTTTATGATCGGCATGGAGCGCAATTGCGATGTGGTGCGATTGGCGTCTTATGGTGTGGCAATAGACAATGCCGGTGCTGTACCGTGTCGCATTAATCTTATTGAATTCAACGACAAGACCGCCTTTGGCCGCAGTTCATATTGGGTGCAATATCTGTTTAATCACAACAAACCGGCGGTGGTATATCCCACCCGCATTCGGATCTCCGGATTAACTGACACGCATCCGCCCGTTCGACATTTCTTTGCTGATGCGGGGGTAACCGCCAACAGGCATCGGTTGATTATCAAAGTGGACAACGCATCGGGCCATGCGATGCCCGCGACCATTCATGTGAAAGGATTCGCAACCGTCACCAGCACCGGAACCGCCATTATTTTGCACGAAAATAATCCAGGGCTGGACAATACTTTCCGTCACCCAGCGCGGGTGGTGCCGAAAAAAACCGCGTTCACTGGTGCCGCCAGCCATTTTCATTACGTATTTCAGCCCTACTCCATAACTGTTCTGCGCTTAAAAGTGGCGCGCTGAAAAACATTGAAGCGTAAAGCCGTAGGGGCAAACCGTGGGGCGGCTTATGACTTGATCCGACGGGCGGCACCGGTTTTGATGGCGGCTTTCTGCACCGCCGCGGCTACCCGCACACTGACCTCACGGTTAAATACGCTGGGCACGATATATTCCGGATTAAGCTCTTTGGCTGAAATACAGCCGGCAATGGCATGTGCCGCGGCAAGTTTCATTTCTTCATTTATTTCCCGGGCACGCACATTCAAGGCACCGCGAAAAATTCCCGGAAATGCCAGGACGTTGTTGATTTGATTGGGATAATCACTGCGCCCGGTGGCCATGATAAACGCCTTGCGGCCGGCTTCCTCGGGCATAATTTCCGGTACGGGATTGGCCAGGGCGAAAATAAAGGGATGTTTGGCCATTTTTTTCACCGCCTTGCCATCAAGCAATCCGGGGCCGGATACGCCCACCAGGACATTGGCATTTTTCAAAGCGTATTCCAGCGTTCCCTGTACGTTATGCGGATTGGTATGTTGCGCCAGCCAGAGCTTATTATCCGTCAGGCCATCGCTTCTGCCCTTGTGGATAATTCCGTGGCGGTCACAGACCAGAATATCGCTGGCTCCAGCGTTAAGCAGTATTTTTGCGATGGCGGTGCCGGCGGCACCGGCCCCGGCGATGACGATTTTAAGATCCGATAGTTTCTGGCCGGTAAGCCGCAGCGCGTTGATCAGGGCTGCCAGCACGACCACCGCGGTTCCGTGCTGATCGTCATGAAATACGGGAATATCGAGAGCTTCCTTGAGTCGATTTTCAATCTCAAAGCAGCGCGGGGCGGAAATGTCTTCCAGATTGATGCCGCCGAAACTTACCGCCACCGCACTGACAATGCGCACGATTTCATCGGTATCTTTGGTATTGAGACACAGCGGCCAGGCGTCGATATTCGCAAATTCCTTAAAGAGCATGGCTTTGCCTTCCATCACCGGCATGGCACCTTCAGGTCCGATGTCCCCCAGGCCCAGCACCGCAGTGCCATCGCTGACGACCGCCACAGAATTTCCTTTGATGGTCAATTGCCACGCTTTGGCGTGATCCTCGGCAATGGCCATCGAAACCCGGGCCACGCCGGGCGTGTAGGCCATGGAAAGTGTATCGCGCGTGGTGATGGGGACTTTATTCTGAATGCCGATTTTCCCACCCAGGTGCAGGAGAAATACCCGATCCGATACTTGAACCACTTTGACTTTGTTAATTTTGCGCACAGCGCTGACAATCTGTTGAATATGCTCCTGATCCCGTGCTCGAACGGTAATATCGCGGGTCATGAGTTTGGAATCGCTGGAAACAATATCCACCGCACCAAGATCAGCCCCGAATTTTCCGATGATCTGGGTAATGCGTGAAAACATTCCGATGCCGTTGGGATAACTTAGCCGCATGGTAAAGGTGTAATTTACTGACGGCCCTGATTGAATCGCCATGGTGTTATGACTCCATTTAAAGCAACAGTCTAAACTTGCCAGACCCCATGCCACACGCATGAAGTCCACCATCCAACCCCGCCTGAACCAATGTATGAAGTACGCCGCCCCTCCCGCAGCTCAAGAATTATGGTACTGATGACCGGAGCATTACGCAAACAAGTGGAATTCTGATGGAATTCTGACATTCCTTAAGGGTATTTGAGTTGCTGCTTAGCAGCGAAGGGGTTTCGTTGAGTACCAATTCGATAAACAAGGCAATGAGTCATGAAGTAAGAGACTCAACCTGCGAAACCCAGGCGTTAAAATGTGGACATGCCTGCCGCAGTGCGGGCAGGCCAATTTTCGCAGCGGCCAGTGGCCCTGCCGACGCCTTACGAACCTTGTATGCCGCAAGATGTTTGATTATCCGTTTTGAGGGAGCAGTGGCTTTACCGTCATTTATCTCCTCCGGTGTTTTCCCGGTGTTCCGCACCTCCGCCAGTAAATCATCTACTGCGCTGGATTGTTCAATAAAAATATCCTTGAGCACATCGCACCTGACGAGCAGCAAGGTTTCGAATTCATGGATCTGCAGATAGGGAATAAAGCGTTCAAAGTTGAGGTCATTTGCCCAGGCGGATTCCAACTTTGCGACGCGATCATCGGCTCGTCGTTCACCGGCGGTTTCTCTGTAGCCGGGAAATTCATCGACAAAGATCGGA
>JAKATV010000165.1 GCA_021818565.1 Planctomycetota bacterium | reverse complement strand
TGAACTACTCGCACTTCGTAAATGGCGGCCGGATGGAATTGTTGTTGGATTTCACGACCAGACGATGGGGCAATTGCTGAGGAAATTTGGTGTGCCCGTCGTGGACGTTTATAACTGGCTTGATCTGAAGGGCGCGGTACGCGTAGGGGTTGACGAACTCGAAGTTGGCCGAATGGCCGCGACTCACCTTCTGCAGCGTGGCTTTAAAAACTTGGCCATTATTGGGGAGACGTCCGCAAAATTCTCGTCACAGCGACGGGACGGGTTTATTGAGGTTCTTCACGGCACCGGATTATCGTGTCACCGAATTGGGGATGTTGCCGTTCCAACTGTTTCGTGGTCGGTGGCATTCCGAACCACTCCGGACAAGATTCTGCGTAAATGGCTGTGCGGGCTTCCCAAGCCGCTTGGAATGTTTGCGGTGGACGATGATTGGGCACTGACCATGTCCGAGCTGTGCCGGCAAGAATCGATACGAGTACCAGAAGATGTGGCCATCATTGGCGTTGATAACGAGGAACTTCTTTGTCGGATGTCGCGCCCTCCTCTGTCGAGCATCGATACAGGAGCGGAGCGCATCGGGTGGGCTGCCGGCGATATCTTATCGCAGCTCATCGATCACAAAGGTGTCTCTAATCCGATCCTCCTTCCCCCGATCCGTGTTGTGGAGCGGCAATCTACGGATATTTTTGCTATTGAGGATACGGAGGTACTAACAGCAATTCGGTTCATTCAAGCCAACGCCCATCAAGGGATTAGTGTAACGGAAGTGCTACGAACCGTGCCTACTCGACGGCGCACGCTGGAGCATCGTTTCCGATCACTTCTTGGCCGCAGTATTCTCGATGAGATCCGACGTTCTCGCGTTACCCGCGCAAAGGCGCTACTGGCAACCACAGACCTCAAGCTTTCAGCGGTTGCCCAACGCAGCGGCTTTAATAGTGCCATTCAACTCTGCCGTGTATTCCGGCAAGTCGCAGGGGAAACACCCGCCACATTCCGCCACCGTCGGGCGTTGGAATAGTCTGGCAATTATTCTACCGCCCATGAACCGGGTCGTCTGACTACCGTCACGTTAAGCCCTCAGGGCCAGCGCAGTTGAACGCTGGGTACGCACTAAGCCCCTACGGCCGCGAGAGGTGTGGTTTGGGGGGATCTGCCCTAAAAGCTTGATGGGACAGAGCCTGAGTGACTGTCCGAGTCATGGCCGTCGCAACCTGGCAATTACGCGCACTGACACATGGCGATGCAAAGGGGTGTGGCAATTTTTCCGGGCATCCCTGGGACTGCGGGTGTCCTCACCCGCTGTTGCTTTGTGGAGACCAAGACTCAGCCCTGAATTTAGGCCTCCATTAGCAAATTTCTGCCCTTGCCCGGAAAAATTGCCACGCCCATGCAAAGTTCACTTTTGCGCTGGTGGTAAAAACTTTTGCGCTGTACGTAGTGGCGGAAGCCTTGGCCCGCTGTAAACTAAATGTTCAAGGTTCGGCGGCGGATTGGTTCCGTTGGGCACTAGATTATCGGCCGCGCGCGGAAAAAGAGAGCGGTTAATAACATGCGCGGAATGCGGGCAGATCTGCACGTTGCTATAACGCCAGCGCTCCTCGCCATTACCGCTTGAAGGCTGGTAAAACAGTCGCCTTATCAACGGGGTTGTGCCGATTTAATGGCAGGATCGTCGATAGCAGATTCAAAAACCGATTGTAACGGGTGTGTGATATGAAATTCAGGCATGGTGCATGGCGGTGGCGACCTGAGGTAACCCCATCCGTGGCCAAGCGACTCTATCGCCACCGTATTGAAAAAAATGCCGTTCGGATCTGGACACTGGACCATACCGGTACGCAAGGGGCTGATCGGTTTGAAGGAACGATTCTGGAATTATGTATTTCCTCTCCCATGCCTGAAGTGGTGCGCGTGCAAATTCATCATCACAAACCAGCCGACACCTTACCTGCCGGATTTGATTTGGATTATCAGGCGGTTAGTTCCAGTTGGACGGTGAAAGATCAGCCGACGGAAATTCTTTTAACGACCGGTAATCTGACGGTTCGCATCGATAAAGAAAGTTGGGGCATACACTTTCTGGACTCGCAAGGGAATATCGTTACCCAGGCGGGCCCGGAAAGCCTTGGATACATGCAGGTTGAGGCCTCGGGCGCGTTTATGATGCAACGGTTGACCATGGCCGTGGGGGAGTGCATTTATGCGTTGGGGGAACGCTTCGGCCCACTAGTAAAAAACGGGCAGAACGTGGTCATCTGGAATGAGGACGGCGGTACCGCCAGTGACTTGGCGTATAAAAACATACCCTTTTACCTGTCGAGCCGCGGCTATGGCGTACTGGTGAATTCGCCGGGAAAAGTGGATTTTGAAATTGGCACTGAGCGTGTCTCGCAAATGCAATTTAGCGTTCCCGGAGAGGCCTTGGATTATTACCTGTTCCATGGGCCGGACCTGAAAGACGTTTTAAGTAAGTACACCTTGTTAAGCGGACGTCCCGCGGTGCCGCCCGCATGGTCGTTTGGCTTGTGGCTTAGCACCTCGTTTACCACCCGATATGATGAGAAAACTGTGATGGAATTTGTCGATGGCATGGCCCGGCGCGGCATTCCATTAAGCGTATTTCATTTCGACTGTTTCTGGATGAAAGAGCGGCAATGGTGCGATTTTCAGTGGGATCGCACGGCCTTTCCCGAACCGGAAGGGATGCTTAAACGCCTGAAAGGCAAAGGGTTGAAAATATGTGTATGGATTAATCCATATATATCCCAACTTTCTGTGCTGTTTACGGAAGGGCGAAAAAATAACTATTTCATCCGCCGGCGGGATGGTTCGGTATTTCAGCGCGACGCCTGGCAGCCCGGCATGGCGCTGGTGGATTTTACCAATCCCGCTGCGCGGCAATGGTATTGCGGCAAGCTGCAGGCACTGCTGGACATGGGTGTGGACGCCTTTAAGACGGATTTTGGTGAATATATTCCAACCGATGGGGTTGAGTATTTTGATGGCTCTGATCCGGAAAATATGCACAACTATTATAGTTATCTGTATAACAAGTGCGTATTTGAACTGCTGGAAAAGCATCATGGCCAAGGCCAGGCACTGGTATTCGGCAGATCGGGCACAACCGGCATTCAAAAATTCCCTGTTTCCTGGGGCGGTGATTGCGAAGCTACGTTTGAATCCATGGCGGAGGATCTTCGCGGAGGCCTAAGCTTCTGCATGTCCGGCCCGGCATTTTGGAGTCATGACATCGGAGGATTCACGGGCAAAGCGGATGCGGGGTTGTATAAGCGCTGGATTGCCTTTGGGTTGTTGTCTACCCATAGCCGACTGCACGGATCGGGATCGTATCGGGTGCCGTGGCTGTTTGATGAAGAATCGGTAGATGTCATGCGGCATTTTACGGCGCTAAAAAATCGCCTGTTCGCCTATCTTTATTCCTCCGCGCAAGATGCCGCGCAATATGGTTGGCCGGTGTTGCGAGCCATGGTATTGGAGTATCCGGACGATCCGGCATGCCGATATTTAGACCGACAATATATGCTCGGTTCATCCCTGTTGGTTGCGCCGATATTCCGCGCCGACGGCGTGGCGGAATATTATCTGCCGCAGGGATATTGGACCGATTTCCTGACCAACCGGGTGGTGGAAGGCGGCAGTTGGAGACGGGAAAAGATGAACTTTATGGAATTGCCGCTATTTGTGAAGGCCAATTCCATTATCCCGATTTCCGGCGAAACGCAACGACCGCATTGGTCGTGTGGGGAGCCGTTAACGCTGGATATATTTGATCTGGATGTGGGCACCGAACTTAATGTGCGTGTGGCGGCAGTCAACGCAGAGGAGGCGGTCTTTCATGTGCAGCGCCGAGCCGGTGAGATTGTTTTCAAATCGGATGGCAAAGCAAAGTGTGTAAGCGTGCTGCTGCGGCATTGCCGGGCTATTAGGGATGTCATTAATGGCCGCGAGTCGGGGGAAACACCGGAAGGGTGGCGTGTTGAATGGCAGCACACCGGGGAGCCGTTGATTGTGGCATTTCCGGAATCGCTTGGTCACGCCGGGCATGGGACATTAGCCGATCGCGCAGGCACTTTGGCACCCGTGCGCCTGGGCCATGGCCAAAATGGCGATTCCGCGCGGTATTGATTATCGCAAGCTGATCGTATTTTACAGTTATTATCATTTATATTGAGATCCGTTCAGAGGATAGTGCCATGGCGAAATTCAGATGTTCATTGGAAAGCAGACCGGCGGCCGGTTTTTCTCGCCGGAAAGTATTGGCTTCAGCCACTGCGATCGCCGCAGGGCAGGCTTTCGGCATTTTCGACCGTTCCGCAACTTCGCCCGCGCGAGGCGCGGATGCTATGGCGGTTCCGAATTCATCCGGATATCGCTGGACCAATGTTGCCATCCATGGCGGTGGATTTGTTGTGGGAATTATTCCGCACCCCACGGTGCGCGGGCTGATCTATGCCCGCACGGATGTGGGCGGGGCGTATCGTTTGGATCCCGGCAGCGATCGCTGGACGCCCATTACGGATTGGGTT
>JAKATV010000452.1 GCA_021818565.1 Planctomycetota bacterium | reverse complement strand
GCCGCTACCAACCCGTGCAGGCTGCGGATGTGTCTACCGAGCTTTTAGCCTCCGCCCGTGTGCTGCTGGTGGATTTTCTTAGCGCCCCCGGTCCGCTGGAACTCATACTCAAGGCGCGCCGCGCCAAGGTGCCGGTCGTATTGGACATTGAGGGCCAATGCGCAGAGTCCGCCTCCGTGCTGGAACATGTGGACCATCTGGTAGTGCCGGAGGAATTTGCGCGGTGGTCAACCGGGCAGCAGGATTTGTGCGCGGCCTGTGCAGCGCTGGCGGGCATACCGCGTGCTGGAACCGTCGTAACGGCGGGGGCGGAGGGCTGTTGGTGGACCGATTCACCGCAGCGCCCACCGGTGCACTTCCCGGCATTTGCGGTCAAGGCGGTCAATACCAATGGTTGCGGCGATACATTCCACGGTGCCTACGCGCTGGCCATTGCGAACAACTTTCCCATCAGGGAAGCCGTATGCTTTGCCAGTGCCAGTGCTGCGATCAAGGCCGCCGGATCCAGCGGCGGTTGGGATGCATTGCCCAGTGCAGCGCAAGTAACCGGCTTACTAAACCAGCATTTGCAGGCGGATAATCCCCTGCGCAATGTGCTTGGAAGAATTGAACAGTTAAATCTTACTGACGCAACTTCTGTCCGGGGCCATAGTGGCGTGAATCTCCGTGCGAGCCTGTAAGTGTCCGACGCATTATCTCATTGCATTATCTCATTGCATTATGTCATTGCATTATGTCATTGCATTATTGGCATTAGCGCACTGGGCGCGTACACTATATGTCGCGTGAGCTTTGATCGGCCCGAAGGGTTTAACGGGGCCGCTCATGACGTTGTTGGCTCGCGTTGTATGATGCGCAGGAGTGTTTTTAATGGTTAATCGTCCCCGCAGTCCGGAAGTGACGGAAGGTTTTGATCGTGCGCCGCAGAGGGCGTTTTTTCGTTCCATGGGGCTTACCGATGCGGACATTCAACAGCCGTGGGTGGGCGTCGCCAGTACATGGAATCAAGCGACTCCCTGCAACATTACCCTGGACCGACAGGCCCGGGCAGCGGCCAGCGGAGTAAAAGCCGCCGGCGGCACCCCACGTGAATTTGTGACCATCGCGGTATCGGATGGCATTGCCATGGGGCATGAGGGGATGAAGGCCTCGCTGATTTCGCGGGAAGTCATTGCCGACTCCATTGAATTAATGATGCACGCCCACCGGTATGACGCCCTTGTGGGTTTGGCCGGGTGCGATAAATCACTGCCGGGAACACTCATGGCCCTGGCGCGACTCAATTTGCCCGGGATATTTATCTACGGAGGCACCATTCTTCCGGGAAAATTCAAGGGGAAAGACGTAACTATTGTAGATGTCTATGAGGGTGTCGGCGCGCATGCCGCCGGAAAAATGACCGATGCGGAATTATACGAACTGGAATGCAGTGCCTGCCCCTCGGCGGGATCGTGCGGCGGTCAATTTACGGCCAATACCATGGCATGTGTGGCCGAGGCTATGGGCATGGCGTTGCCGGGGTCGGGTTCTCCGCCGGCCGTGGAGCTTTCGCGCGATGACTTCTGCCAGGCGGCGGGGCGACAGGTTATGCAACTTCTGGAAAAGAACATCCGCCCCAGCGACATCATGACGCGCGAAGCCTTGGAAAATGCCGTGGCCATCGGCGCTGCCACCGGCGGCAGCACCAATATCTGCCTGCACCTGCCGGCCATTGCGCATGAAGTGGGTCTGAAATTGACACTGGATGATATTGAACGCATCAGCCGGCGCACGCCGACCGTGGCCGATCTAAAGCCCGGCGGAAAGTATGTGGCGCTTGATGTTTACCGGGTAGGTGGAATTCCTGTGATTCTCAAAGTCCTGCTGGATGCGGGTCTTATTCACGGCGACTGCATGACTGTCACGGGTAAAACCATGCGGGAAAATCTCAAAGATGTGGTTCTGCCTGGCGGGCAGGATGTGGTTGTCCCGGTGGAAAAAGCCATCAGTCCCAACGGCGGTTTAAGAATTCTCAAGGGCAATCTGGCCACGGAAGGATGCGTTATAAAAATCACGGGCGTGAAGAAATTACAGCACCGCGGCCCGGCCAGGTGTTTTGATTCTGAACAGGACGCCATGAAAGCGGTACAAAGCCTGCAAATTAAAAAAGGCGACGTGGTCATTATCCGTTATGAAGGTCCGAAAGGCGGCCCGGGAATGCGGGAAATGCTGGCCGTAACGGCGGCCATTGTCGGTCAGGGGTTGGGTTATGATACCTGCCTGATCACCGATGGTCGCTTCAGCGGCGGCACGCGCGGTTTATGCATTGGCCATGTCGGCCCCGAAGCCCAGGTGGGCGGGAATATCGCCCTGGTGCGCGATGGGGATATCGTTGATGTGGACGCTGAAAAAGGGACTATAACCGTCGAGCTTTCCGATGCGGAACTTGCCCAGCGGCGCAAAAGCTGGAAGCCCAAAGCGCCCATGTATACCCACGGTGCCTTGGCAAAATATGCCAAAATGGTCGGGCCTGCGTGTAATGGTGCCGTGACGCATTGATCGTACCGGGTTATTGCTCGGAGCTGGCTTGCCAACGGGTGCGTCCGGTCTTACAGGCTTTTAACCGGTATAACGCGCTATCGGCCTGGCGCAACAGGGCACTGGAATCCGCGGAATCATCGGGAAATAGGCAATAGCCAATGCTGGTAGATACATTGATGCGTCGATTGCCCGGCAGGGCAAAAGGCTCGTCCAAAATCGCCGCAAGGCGTGTGAAGTAGGACCTGGCATCCTCACGATGGCGCAGATCTTCCAGCAGAATGACAAACTCATCACCGCCCAGTCGCAGGGCGGAATCGGTTTTCCGCAGAGCATTTTTAATTCGTCCCGCCAGGGCACGCAAAAAAGCATCGCCGACGGCGTGTCCATACGTATCATTGATAAGTTTGAAGTCGTTCACATCCATCATCGCTACCGCCAGGAGGGTCTTGTGCCGCTGGGCCCGCACCACGGCCTTTTCGATATAGTCGTCCAAGGTCGCGCGATTGGGCAGCCCGGTCAGCGTATCATGGCTGGCCAGCCATGCCTGCTGGGTCAGTTCTTCGTCCAGGCGTGTGCGGAGATCAATTTCATCCAGCGCATGGCCTAAAAGTTGAGCCACACGCGCTATGAGGCTCCGCATTTCCTGATCAAATAGATTCTGGTGGATGGAAATCAGCCCCATAACCGCCCAGATATGTCCTTGTCGAACAATGGGTACCGCCGCCGCCGATTTACCGCCAATCATCGTTACCACCGAGTGGTTGTTTGCAAACGCGGAATCCGCCTGATAATCGTCGGACCAGCAGAGCTTATTTTCGCGCCACGCCTGGGCCACGAGGCTTTTACCCTCCGCGCCCAGAACTGAAACACGATGCTTCTCGATTTGATCACTGCCCGTGCCGGCTGTGGCGATAAATTCAAAAAAGCCATTCGCGTTGGGGCGGGCAACCGTTACCGTGATAAATAGTCCCGCGCGCGCCAACTGGTCAACCGTCTGGGTCAGAAGGGTATTTTCATCGGGGGCTTCAAGAATAATTTCTCCCTGAATGCTTAATGATTTATACAAACTGCCCAGGCGTTCGAGCCGGGACTTCATGTCCATCGAATCAAGTGCCCGCCCCAGCATTTGCGCGCAACTTGTCAGCAGATTCAGCATGTCTGAATCAAAAAAATCCTTATGGCCGGAAACCACGGAAAGCAGACCCCATATTGTGCCGGCACGAAATATGGGTGCCGTGGCCAAAGACTGTATATGGCGGGCCGCGGGTTGTGAGTTAAAGGACGCGGCATGAGGTTCATGCGGATAGTCATTGCTGTACTGCAACTTCCCGGTTCGCCAGGCGAGCGACGAAAGTGTCTCAGTCCCATCGCTGACGGAAAAAGCGAAGCCCCGCATAATTTCATCGCTGGTTAATCCGGCTCCGTAGTGATACCGCAAAATTCCCGTCTCATCGGGATAGCCGATGCCAACGAGCAGAAAAGTTCCCTTGCCTACCAGCGTTTCGCATGTGCCGCGCAACAGTTCGCTCTCATCGCCGGCGCTTAGAATAAATTTTGATTCTTCCAACATGGCATGATATAAACTGTTGAGCCGCTCGAGCGCAAGTTTTCTGTCCTCCAGCCGCTCGAAGATATTCCGTCGTTCCAGTGCCCGCCCGATCAGCATGGCGCTGGTGGAAAGCAACTGCAGCATATCATCATCAAAAAAATCTTCCCGGTGGCTGATAATGCCCAGTACGCCCCAGGTTGTGTTATCCACGACAATGGGAATCGCCGCCCACGCCCTGATGTTCATTTTCCGGGCTTTGGCCTGAAAGGCTGACGTGCGAGGGTCATTGAGATAATGGTTGCTGACCTGCATTTTCCCAGTGCTCATGGCTTCACCGGACAGGGTGCCGGCACCCAGCTTTACCGCGGTGCTGAATGTATGAATTAATTCCGCGGCCTGCTCGCCCGCCGCATGATGATAGCGCACCAAGCCGTCGGCATCAGGCGACCCGATGCCCACGATATCAAAAAAACCGGTGGTGATAAGTCGCTGG
>JAKATV010000201.1 GCA_021818565.1 Planctomycetota bacterium | reverse complement strand
AAACCGGCCATCTGCGGCGTCGCGTCGGCTCAAGGGGTTTACGAACCCGGTTCTCGCCGCCGACTCCTGGCATCTGGCCGGTTTGAGGCCAATCCACCCGTAATTACGGATGGAACAGGGCACTAGCACTGGCGTCACGCTGAATCATGCGGATTATCTTAGTCCCGGGCCTGACATGGTACCGGCGGATATTCAGTCACCCAGGATATTCAATATGCCGTTGATCATGGCATCAATCAGGCGGATATGGGTAATGTGGATGGTTTCGTATTGATTGACTTCGGTTGCAATTTGCCGCATTTTGGGGCCATATTTAGCCATATCAGCGGGCAACTCATCATCCCAGCCATGTACGAGTTCATCAATTTTGTCCAGTTCGCCGCGCTCCAGCCAGACGCCGTGACATTTAGCGCATTGATCAATGATCAAGCCGCTGTCTTCGCCATAATTAACCGGATGGGTGATACCACCGCATTTGGGGCAGGTCAGATGACGGTTGAGCGTATTGAGTTTCACGCCGGTAATGGTGGCCGCCTGCGCGATGGCGAGACATTCCTTTTCACTAAAGCGGGCCTGTCGGGCCTCAACAATGTTGGCCAGCTCGCCGGAATCAAGCCAGTCTCCTCCGCAGGCCGGGCAGGACTCAATGTGAACGCCCTGATAATCGATGCCCTTCAGCGGTTGTTTACATTTTGGACATTGCATAGCATTTCTCGTTGTCAAAAGCACCCATACATGGTCAACAAAGGATACACGGGCCAGTAAATTCCCGTCAAGTAAATAGTGTCAACGCATTGCCAACGGGCGTGGCAATAAATCCGAACCAGGGGTCCGGGGCGCGATTTTCCAGGACGAACCCTTCTCTAAGCGCCGACATTTATGCCATTGATTTCGCTGTTCGCCCGGACATATTGCCACGCCCATTTGCGCACACGCCTGAACCGAGGCGCACTGGGACGCAAAACTGGTTGGTTTCAATGGTTTCGGCATGATGCCTGTTTTCGCTTTGCGCTTTGATGCGCTCGCCTGCGTGCGTACCGCGCCGCTTTGTCGTTCCGGTGTAGAGTCGAGAAGTGGCGCGCTGGTTTAGGTTGGGCATAGCGGTTTGCCGACCCTTTCGGTTGCCGGTGCCTCAATGTCCCAGCCATGCTGCGTTTCCACTTCCCGCTCATCGAACCGGACGGGCGAATTTCTCGCATCCGGCTCTCGGAGTAAGGTGGTATTCCTTCTGCTTTCGCACACGGATCACTGCGGGCAGGCACGTCATGTTCAACAGCCCCAGTTTCGTATGCAGGTACGCATCCGAATGCGACTTGTAACTGATCTGCCCTTGCTTGTATTTTGACCGCAGCCACTGACGCATCCGGTGGCAGGTGTGGGCTTCTATGGCACGATAGGCCTTGCTGACCGCACCGAGTTGAAAGTAGCCCGCCCATCCACGCAGTACGCGGTTGAGTTCGGCTGCCTTTTCCTCCGGTTCCTGCTGTACTTTCCGCCGGTCGGTCATCGCACTGATGGCCTCCCGGATTCGCGCTACACGCTTCAAAGATGGTTGTTTGCCTATGTAAGGCCGACCATTCTTCTTCCAGTACATTTGTCCGAATGTATAACCCAGAAAATCAAACGATTCCGGCGGCACACACCGCTGGTGCGTTTTCGTCTCATTGACCGTCAATTTCAGCTTCTCCATCATGTCCCGCATCGCTTGCATTGCCGCTTCGGCATTCCCGCGACAGCAGATCACAAAGTCGTCGGCGTAATTGACGATATGAGCCCCCAGACGTGCCTGATGGCCCAGCTTGCGCCAGCCCATCACAAAACGCCGCATGTAGAGGTTCGACAGTAACGGGCTGATCGGGGAGCCTTGCGGCGTGCCACGACCTTCATCCCGGTTACGGGTGCTGCGGTGTTGCTTGCCTTCGTCATCGGTTTCTTCAACCGGGGCTTCCAGCCACATCTTGATTAAATGCAGCATCGCCCCGTCCACCACACGACGGGCCACCGATTTCATCAGTTCCGCATGTGGAACTGAATCAAAGTACCCGCTCAAATCCGCATCCACCACCTCGCGATACCCTTGGATAAGCAGCTTATGGACCGCTTCTACCGCGTCCAAGGCACTGCGATTTTCCCGATAGGCGTATTGTTCCGGTGGTAAGTCCGCTTCAAAGATGGGGCCCAGCACCAGTACCGCCGACATCTGCACCACCCGATCCCGTATCGTTGGGATTCCCAGGGGACGCTGCTTGCCGTCCGGTTTGGGTATGTAGACCCGCCGGACTGCCTGTGGCTTGTACGTCTGGTTCTTGAGTTCTTGCGTCAGTTCTTCCAGCCACTGCTCCAGCCCATATTCCTCAATGTCCTCGAACGTCTGGTTGTCCACACCCGCTGCTCCCTTATTGGCTCGGCATCGGGTATAGGCATGGGCCAGTACGTCTTTCCGGTACACTTTGTCATACAACGCATGGAACCGCTGCGTGGGAGAATCCTTCGCTTTGGCATGCAACGTCGCCTGCAGTTTCTGAACACTGAGCGGAGTTGTTAGACTCATTTCTGGCCAATCTCCTTTGCGCCCCGCGCTGCTTCCTACGCTGCCCTTACAACTAAGGCCCCTTCCCTCCATCCCGACTTGATCGGAACTTCAGTGGTACTACGAGCCTTTCCGCCACCCCAGTTCGGCCCGAAACCATCCTTGCGGATGTTCCGGTTGAGAGTCACACGCTCCCACCGCTGGGGCTTCCCGTGTTGCGTCCAGTTTCCTGTGCTGACATGCTGCCACCAATACCCCGGCAGATTCATCCGAGCGGGATCGTTCTGGCTGCCTGGCAGCTTGCCCGGATGACGGCGGCCTTCCCCGAACAACGAGCGGGTCGGCTCCTGCATTGACACTTTCGAGGCTTGCTCGGTGTTCACATTATATTGCGGCCTGTCAGCTCGCCGATCGCCTTACGCGACCTTTCCATCGAGAGCTTCAGTAGCTTTGTTACCTCCGCTACCGTCCCGATTGCTACCGGCTGGAACGATTACTTTGCCGGGCGGGTATTTCCCCGCTGAAAACTAACGCCTTATCACGGCGCACCGTTGTCCACTGTCCGCGCCCCGCGCAAAGTGTCAAACCGCCGTCCCGTTCGGTTTATCCGGTAATCTTTTACTTTCAGGCTTCATTTGCTGTACACTTGTCGGACAATATCAGTGTCGGCGAAGTTTGAACGGAAAAAGTATGGAGCTATGGACGGACTGCTTACGGCACCACAATGACCTGCGGAGCCTGTGCCGCCGCGGCACTGCGCGCCGCCATCGCGGCGGGATAGGTTAAGTAAACACCGGCCTGTACCAGAAACAACGTGCGCCCGGCAATGTTGTGGGAGACCACGGTGGCGGCCATGCCCCGGGCCTTGAGTCCCGCGACCTGCCTCCATGCGGCGGCGGGATTGTTCCACGCGCCAAACTGCAATGTAAAATGGTTCATGGTTAAGCGCTGCAAAGCGCTTTTAGCAAGCTGGGAATTGGGGAAGCCGGCAATCAATTGGTCCAGGTATTGCCGCGAATCATTCCAGTGGCCGGTGTTCTGCAGCGCTATGCCCAGCCGATATAACATGCGCGGATCAGGTGTGGCCGACGGATCAATGGTCAGGGAATTTTTATAATTGGTAACGGCTCGATTAAACCGGGCCTGAACGTACGACAGGTCCCCCAGGGCTTTGTAACTTTTGCCCTGCAGATCCGGGCGCTGCGAGTGATGAATGGCGGCCTGGTAATCCTGGGCCGCCAATGCCAATTCATCCTGATGCTCTTCGGCAATGGCGGCCAGATAATACGCTTCCGCCAGATTCTTCCCGGTGGTGTCGGCGGCAATATATGCCCGCGCTATATTCTCGGCATTCAGATACTGGCCTTGCTGATACGCCTGATAGCCGCTTTGCAGATGGGCCGTTCCCGGCGGTGGTACGGCAGCGCAACCCGAGATTAACAGGAGCGTTAAAAATAGACTGATCTCGCAAATCCGTTTGCGCATGGGAGAGTCTCCGAAGCCCGGACTTATCTGAATCAGGCCTGCGGCGCGGCGGCCACCGGCGAAGCGGGAGCCACGGACGCCGGTTTGTCGGAAGGAACAATTGGTTCGCCTTCCTTCAAACGTGTGGCCTTCCCGGTCAAATCGCGCAGATAATATAGCTTGGCCCGGCGAACAATACTCTTCCGCTTTACGTCCAGCTTTTCAATTTTTGGGGAATGGACTGGGAAAATTCGCTCCACCCCCTCATTATTGACAATTCGACGGACGGTAAAGGTGCCATTGATGCCGGCACCTTTGCGCGAAATAACCGTACCCGTAAAGACCTGAATACGTTCCTTGTCCCCTTCCACAATTCGGCAATGCACGTCCACCAGATCGCCTACGGCGAACACGGGCGGCTTGGCCAGCAAGTGTTTGGATTCAACGTGACTAAGTAGTGCATTACGCATGATGTACTCCAATTAAATTTTCTATTTCCAGTTTACTCGCGGCGGCGGCAATTTTTCGCCGCTACTTGGCAATTCCGCCATTACGTTGGCGGTAACAAATCCG
>JAKATV010000487.1 GCA_021818565.1 Planctomycetota bacterium | reverse complement strand
CCAGCGGAAGAAAGTGCTGCTGATTTTTTAATAGAACAATCGACTGCCGCGCCGCATCCAAGGCCAAGGCTTGATGGGCTGGCGAATCTACAACATCAAAGTCGATACGGTTGTATGGAACATCTTCCGGGGCGTCCAGCTCACCCAGCAGAATACGAACCGTCAAAAGTCGGGTTATTGACAGACTGATATCCGCCTCGCTGACCAATTCCAGATTCACCGCTCGAGCCAGACTATGGATCATCTCGTTGCCCGCGCTGCAGCGGATCAGGTCGCAGCCGGCCTGAATGGCCAAGGCCGCCGCCTGGTGCTTGGTGGGTACATAATGGTGCGGGTCGTATATGTCGTAGACCGCTGGGTTGTCCGACGTTACATATCCGCGAAATCCCCAGCGCTTCCGCAGCAGGTCGGTCAACAGGAAGCGGTCGCCACAACATGGGATGCCATTAATCGCGTTATACGCCCCCATGAACGTAAAAACATCGCCTTCCAGAACGCAGGCCTGATAGGCACGGGTGTAATACTCCCAGAAGCTTCGCGGGTCGACGGAAGCGGACACACGTTGTCGATCGTCATCAGTGTTATTACATATAAAATGCTTGGCACAAGCCGTAGTCTTCAGATAGTTGGGATCATCGCCCTGCATGCCGCGCACGACCTGCACCGCCCATGTCCCGGCCAGACAGGGATCTTCTCCCGGTGCTTCTTCACATCGTCCCCAGCGCGGGTCACGGTGCAGGTTGAGCGTTTGGGGGGAATAGTAAGACAAACCCCATTTTTCCTTCTTGTGGTAGGCACGCGCTTCATCGGATACAGCCGTATAGACACGCAGAGCCAAATCCGGGTTCCATGAACAGACCATCGCCAGTGGCTGCGGAAACGATGTCGCCACGAACGGATCAACTAAGCCGTGTAATCCTTCATCAGACGCATAATTATAGCCGGGCAGCCCAAGTCGGGCAATGGCGGGAGCGCCATTAGCTCCATTGTACGGCCCCTGATTACCGGGATTATTCACCTGTCCGAATTTTTCCGCCAACGTCATGCGCGATACAAGCGCTGCGGCACGCTTCCACGCCCGACTGTATGCTACGTCGGAAATTCCCACGCGTTGGCTTTTTGATGCAGCCGCCGCAGGCACCGATGAACCGGCCACGCGATCAATATGGAGACTCGACGCAACCGCCGCAGCCAATGCTCCACCCATAAATGCCCGTCTTCCGCAAACATTATTTTCGTTATTCATAAAAATTATTTATTCCTGTTATAAAGTCGCCTGAGTAAACACCTATCTCGCGTGGACGCAATAAACCTCACGATTTTTGACGTAATTAATTGTCCGTCCATCTCAAGTAATTGCCGCTCATGACCGGGGGGACAGAAACAGAATATTTACTAAGCAATACCGCTGGTCTGATCCAGAAAGTATTGCGGAGTGGCACGATCAACAAAATTACCACGCGAAATAAAAACCGGAGCCATAGGAAATTTTCTCCATAGTGCGTACCTTGACCTGAGACATTGGCTGCCATACAACTGCACCCTCGTTATACAGCTCATGTACGCCATCCGGCAAATAGTTATGATTGGGCGTATTGACATGGTTGGATGCAGGCGCGTAGCCGGATCCCTGACCGCCGGCACCTTGTCCCCAAGTCGCGAATTCACCCATGTATGTTCCAGGATTGGTGGGCGATACGCCACCTGCCGCGCTTATAAGCGCGACGTCGGAGGCGAGAAGCGCGCCGGGATTCGACTGCGGATTTTCCGCCGGCATATGCTCTGTATCGGTATTATTGTAAAAACTCCACGTGCTGTAATTCGGCAGCCTGATACCGGCAAGCTCGCGGACGCGCATGTCGTAGGCCTCACTGTATCCCACCGGAAAATTTGAGCCGGGTGGAGCATTGGCCGTTCCACGATCCACCCAGTAACAATAGCCGGCGTAAAAATCCCACCGATCCAGCAGACCACTATGCGGATCGTAAAAAGATGGCTTTATCTGGTTCGGTTGGCTGATCACGCCAGGCTGGGTTGAAAAGAGAATTGAAAGGCCCTTCGCGTTGGGCGTAAGGATGCCAGGGCGAACGTTGACCATCTGGTTGTTGACCACACCAAAGGATTCGTTGTATAGCAACGCAAATCCCCATTGCGCAACAAAGTTGCCGCCCCCCACGCTCGTGCGGAATCCACCGAAGGGGAGCATATTATCGTTCGTCACGGGATAATTCCCGTACTCATTGGAATATTCCTGCAACGCCACGCCGATTTGACGCAGATTAGAAGCACAGACGATCTGCTCAGCGTCACCTTTGGCACGGGCCAGCGCGGGCAGCAATAATGCAATCAGCAGGGCGATAATAGATATCACCACCAGCAATTCAATGAGGGTGAAGCCCTTCGTGGCACCCTTGGGCCGCCCGACAGGCGTGCTTGCGTTTTCTCTCACTCTACAGCAGCGCATTAAATGATCTTCGCCTGAAATATTCTCGACTACGCAAGTGTTCATAGAAGACACTCCTGTACCAACAGCCGACATTACTTTTGTGCAACACCGCCTAGCGAAACGCCCTTGAACTCGGCAATGTAATTTTTCATCTCGGCCACCCGATTCGACAACCGTGAGCGCCAACAAGCAATTTGCTATGTATGACTATATACTTTTATATCGGAAATGGAAGTCCCACTTTTCATCAATTCTTGTACCACTTTTTATCAAAATTCGTCGCCAAACCCGAAAAAAATCACCCGTTTCGACCTGAGATTGCGACAAAAAAACAGTTCCCCTGAGCACAGGCAACGCATTATGATGACCGAAGTGTGAATGGGTAACCGTGTACGGCGTTGTGCGTAAAATGACAATGAGCTTTCGTAACCGTTCACGGATTGCCCTTTATCCTATTGTCCTTTTTTGGTGGTGCAGGCTTTGTTCCTGCCGTGATAAGGAATCCGGGTAGGAAAACCCGCACCACAAGTTATTAACCACCTGCCCGTGAATGCGTTCAATTTTTCTACCATGGCCGCCGAATGCCCGGGCGACGACACCCCGCGCCCGCGGTATGGAGTGCGGCAAACCCGCATCCGTGAATAGTTACCGGATTGGGGTCTGTCGTTACGGTTTAGTCGTCACGGTATAATTGAGAGGTGTTTTTATGAACCCGTCACGACGAAAATTTATCAGGCAAGCCGGCGCGACGATGACCGGGCTGATGCTGGCGGATACGGTTCGTCCGAACGATTTACACACCCGGCCGTCGGGCAAGGGTGAAGCGCCGTTGTTTCCCGGTCTGATTCCCTGGCCGACATCAGTAAAGAGTTTGGCTTCCCCGCCATTTGCAGTTTCCAACGGCACGACAATTGATGCCTCGCACGCCGGGCCGCAGGCTTCTGAATTGACAACTTATTTTATTGCAACCGTCCGCCAACGCCTGGGTTTACATCTTTTGGCCACGCGAAATGGCCTTCATCGCCATACTATCACCCTGCGATTGGTGGCCGCACCAATTCATACCGGGCCCCATTGGCGGCAAATGGAGGCCTATCGGCTGGTAGTTTTGCCCGATGGCCGAGGCATCACCGTGAGCTCGTCTCATGCGCATGGACTATTCAACGGCATTGTGACTTTATTGCAATTGGTTCGCCGTGGGCCCGGCGGTGGCTGGGAGGTTCCCGCCACGCACATTGAGGATTTTCCGCGATTGCGGTGGCGTGGCTACATGCTGGATGTCAGCGGGATGTTTTTTGATGTCGGTGAGGTCAAACAATTAATCGATGCCATGGCACTGCTGAAACTCAATATTTTCCATTGGCATTTAACCGACAATTTCGGATGGCGCGTGGCCATCGACAAATACCCTCGTCTGACCACCATCGGGGCCTGGCGGCCAGGCATCGGCTTCGGTTTTCCGCGATCTGCCAGTCGGCATTTCAATGCAAAAGGACTATACGGCGGCTTCTATACCCAGGCCGATATCCGTGCGGTGGTGGCGTATGCCGCCAAGCGGCATATTATTGTTGTTCCGGAAATAGAAATGCCTGGCCACTGCATTGCGGCAGTTCGGGCCTACCCTTGGCTCGCGTGCTCAAACAACGCGCACAGCATTCCGCGCAAGTACCCCACCATGGACCCGAGTAAACCCAAGGTATTTGATTTTCTATCCGAAGTATTAGGCCGGACCGCTGAAATGTTTTCCGGCCCCTACCTGCATACCGGTGGCGATGAAGTGGACTATTGCAACTGGCAAAATTCAAATGACTGCCAGGCGCTGATACGTCGGCTGCGCCTTGAACCGGCACCGGGACAATATGAATGGAGGGAGCGTTATGTCCGGCCCGGAAATATTGATATAAAGTTGATGGAAGCGTTGCAGGGCTATTTTGAGGATCGCATATCCCGAATAGTCACGGCGCTGGGCCGGCAAATGATATCCTGGCACAGCAGCCCGCATTTATCTCCGCCGGGAATGATCGCGATGGATTGGCATTCAAAATCTCCGCTGAATGTGGCGGCGGCAATGGCCGAAAGCGGACATCAGGTGGTCCGCTGCCCCGCGAAGTACCTGTATTTTGACTACCCGCAGATCGG
>JAKATV010000339.1 GCA_021818565.1 Planctomycetota bacterium | reverse complement strand
AATTGACCGCAAAGTTGCGCGAATCAGCCGGTGAAAATCAAATCGTGTACCACCTCACATTAGCACAAAACCCGTATAATATAAGCATGAAACCAAGATTGCTATGATCTTTAACCGGACAGTAGTGCTTTGAAATTTCAAATTTGAGATTTGAGATTCCAGTCTCCAAGTCCTGATGAATCTTGAACGGTGTTGCTGTCAGGGGTTATGGATAATTTCATTGAATTACTACCCTAATAGGCCGGTGCACGTATACAATACGAGGGCGGATGAGTATCCGTGGCGACAAAGCGCCTGGGATTTTGGGCTTTTAGAGTAATTCCTATGGAACACAATCAGAGTTGGCCCATGCGGGCCGCCAACCCGATCATCGGATCTGTGGCAGCCATCGGTGCTTGGGCTATCCACGCCGTTCAGACAATGGGCGACTTTGGATGCTTTGTTCTTTCCATTGTCTACAGAACATTTACCGGCTTGAATCGCCGCACTATTCGCGAGCTGTTTATTCAGATGTATGAAATGGGCACGCTGTCGATTCCAGTGGTCATGCTGGGGGGCGGGTTTATTGGAGCGGTACTGGCGGTGGAGGCTTATCCACAGTTTAAAGCGATCGGTGCGGGTAACCGTGTCGGATCGGTCATTGTTATCAGTGTGGTTAAACAGATCGGCCCCGTGCTTACGGCGGTAATGCTTGCGGGACGGCTTGGCGGGTCGATGACCGCGGAACTGGGGACCATGCGCGTCACAGAGCAAATTGACGCGCTGCGGGTTATGGCGGCCGATCCGGTGCGTACCTTGGTGGTGCCGCGGGTGCTGGCGTGCATTATTATGACTCCGGTACTGACCGTGTTTAGTGATTCGATCGGTATTTTGGGCGGCTGGCTTATTTCTGTCGGGGTTGAAGGCGTGCGAAATTATCCTTTCTGGCATTATGCTCAAACCGGCATGGATATGTTCACGGTTTATGTCGGACTTATAAAGGCTTTTTTCTTCGGTTTGGTTATATCCACAATTGCCTGTTACAAAGGATTCCGTTGCGGTAACGGTGCCCAAGGCGTGGGCCGGGCCTGCACCGAAAGTTTTGTGGCCGGATTCTGCGTGATTCTGCTGGCCAATTTCATTCTTGCGGTGATGCTTAATAATATTTACGTCATGCTCTGGCCCAACCAACCCAGTATCCTGTGAGTCTATTGCTTATGTCCATAACGTCCGCGAATTCCTCTGATGTACCGGTGATTCGTTTTGAAAATGTTCATAAACGGTTTGGATCCCTGGTGGTACTTAACGGCGTGGATCTTGACATTCCGGCCGATCAGACGACTGTAGTCATCGGGCCCTCGGGCACTGGTAAATCCGTGCTGCTGAAACATATTGTCGGATTGCTTAGACCGGATTCGGGGCACGTGTATTTTCATGGCCGGAGAATTGACAATCTCCCCGAAAAAGAATTCGAGCCAATTCGGAAGCGCTTTGGGTTTCTATTCCAGCAAAGCGCTCTGTTTGATTCCATGGATGTGGGAGAAAATATCGCCTTTCCACTGCGCCAGGAAGGGGGCATCAGTGAAGCGCAGATCATTGAGACGATTCATGAAAAGCTGTCGATTGTCGGTTTGGCCGCCAGTGAAAGGAAAATGCCGGCGGATCTTTCCGGCGGCCAGCGCAAACGTGTGGCGTTGGCCCGGGCGATGGCTATGAATCCCGAAGTACTGTTATATGATGAACCTACCACCGGCTTGGATCCCATTCGCGCGGATGTCATCAATGAGCTGATTCTGAAGTTGCAAAAACAGTTTAAAGTTACCGGGATTGTGGTGACCCATGATATGGCCAGCGCGTTTAAGGTAGCCGATCATATTGTGATGCTGCTGCATGGCAAAATTGTCTTTCGCGGTACAGCGGATGAAATACGCACGTGCCCTGATCCGGAAGTACAGCGATTTATTCAAGGGAGAGCCAGCGAGGCGGAACTAGGCGCATTGGACCGTTTGTAACGGCATCAGGCACCAGCGGTTTCATCCAACGCCTCTGCCGCTGCGTATGAGATAGCAAAGGCGAGATTCCTGAGGAAAGGTATGTATGCAGATAATCGGGCCGTTGATACTGTGCTTATGGCTGGCGGCGCTGGTGGGCATTTGGGTGCGCGTGAGTTATTCCAAGGCAATGCGTACGATGACCCGTTTCATTTGCGATGCCGATACATCCCCTGCCGCTTTTGATTCACTTGTAACGCCTGATGATGCACCGGCGGAGTATGTAAGCGATCCCGGGGTGTGGCCGAAAGTGACGATTATCGCTCCCGGGCGCAATGAGGGGCATGTATTGCGCGACACGCTGGGGTCTTTGTGCGAACTGGATTATCCGAATTACCAGGTCATCTTTGTGGATGACCAATCCACCGACGATACCGCGGAAATCTGTCGCGAACTTGCGGCCCGTTATGCGCATCTGCGGGTGCTCCATCATCATCAAAGCCCTCCAAAAGGCTGGGGTGGCAAGGTCTGGGCGATTCAACAGGCGGTGGGGCATATTGATGGCGAACTGGTACTGTTTACCGATTCCGATATCCGACACCATCCAAAGTCGCTAAGAAAAATGGTCCAGCTTCAGCGGCATCGTAATATTGATATGCTCAGTTTGCTCCCCCGGATGGAAACCGGCGGCCTGATTGAGCAATCGGTGATGCTTATGGCGCAGCATGCACTATTGACCTTGGCACCGCTTTACAAGTCCAATGATCCGCAGAACCCATCACCTTTGACGGGGGGCGCTTATATGCTGTTTCGCACAAGTGCTTATAACTCCATGGGTGGCCATGCAGCCATCCACCGCCAATTGGTGGAAGATCTGGCGCTGGGAACGCAGGCGAGAGCCAAGGGGCTGACGGTCTTTACGGTATGCACACGCGAATTGTTGAGCGGCCGCATGTACGAAGGATTAAGGGATACTTTTTGCGGACTGAAAAAAAATGCTTATGCGGGCTTACGCTGCAACCCGATTATTGCGTTCTTGACCACGCTGGCGATCTTGCTGGGAGGCGTGTTGGTACCCGTGTATTTAATTTTTGCAATCCTGGCCATGGTGTTAGCGCCGACACCGGTATGGACGGTAGCGATCATACTGGCGTTGCTGGCCAACATCGCGTTTTTTTCGCATTTTGAACGGCTGCGTCGCGTCACATGTCAAAAGCCCGGATCGCCTTTATTTATGCCGGTTGGAATGCTGTTCTGCGTTGCCGTGCTCGGGGCGAGCATGTGGGATTATTACATTCGCGGCGGCAGCGTCTGGTCTGGCCGCGTTTACGCCCGCAAAGAGGTAAATCTCGACGCCACCATTCTCACGGGTAACCCCAACCCCGTACAGAAAACCTGATGCCCCCGTGACCCCGCAAAATAATAGCGATTCCACTGGCAATGAACTTTCACAACCGACAGAGGACTTCCTTGCGTTCCGCAGTCATCTTGGATATCGGCACGCAGATTCTGTCCGATGCGGTCACTTCCCGAATCATGCCGGGCGTTCAGTTACCTGACCAATACTGACCAAAACTGTAAAAAGCCCTCCGCTATTGTCCCCCAATTTTTACTAACACTTTTCCCATCGGCCCCCGGGCCAGACGCTCAAAGGCCTGCGGCAACTGGTCAAATTCAAATACCGAATCGACCAACGGGCGGTGGTCATGGATCTTTAGAAGCTTCAGCGCTTCACGCCATGCGGCTTGGGCTTCCTGGGCTGTAAAACTTCCAGCGGCAACGCCGCCGATCCGCAAACGTCGAAAGAAAAGACTGGCGGTGTTAAATTGCGGGACCGGACCAGCCAGCCGCCCCACCACGCTTAATTTTCCCCAGGTGCCCATCACGTCAAGGAGTTCAGAAAATTGTGCGCCACCAATATTTTCCACCACCAAGTCTACGCGTTTTCCCCCGAGAAGTTCCAGGAGTTTTTTTCGCCATTGAGTGTCAGCGGGATCAAGGACTATCGTCGCGCCGAGGTCAGAAAGCCGGCGTCGCTTTTCCTGGCTGCGGGAAAAGGCGACAACCGTGTGGCCCAAGGCGCGAGCTAATTGCACGCCGGCAACGCCGACGCCACCGCTGGCACCGGTGATTAGCACGACGGAGGGAGGCAGGTTGCCCCATTGTGTAAGTGCCTGCCAAGCCGTCAGATACACCAAGGACGCCCCCGCACATTGCTGTGGCGTCCATCCCTCCGGCAAGGCGGCGAGGCTGTCGGCGGGAACGGCCACTTTCTGGGCAAATGTCCCGGCCTGTTCAACGCCTACCGGGCCGCGAATAATCAATGCGTGGTCTCCGGGCTTCCAAGTTGAAACGCCCGAACCGGTTTGCGTAATAAGCCCCATCGCATCGCGGCCCAGAATGTGCGGAAGCGCCGGCCGCGCCGGGTATTGCCCTTCCGCCAAATATCGATCCGCGGGATTTAATGCCGCGTACCGCACTTCCAGCACCACATCCTGCGCGCCGCACACCGGCTCCGCCGCATCGCCCAGATGCAGATTTTCCAAGCCGCCGAGTTTTTCCAACAACCATGCCTTCATAAACATTGCTCCAAAAAGAGACTATTTATTCTATGCGCCCGGAGTGCGTAAAATAGTGGTGTCTAG
>JAKATV010000443.1 GCA_021818565.1 Planctomycetota bacterium | reverse complement strand
GTACTGTGCCCCCAGCACACCATACACAAAAAGATTTTTAAATTGCGCCAGGTTGACGATCAACTCCCCCCCACCGAAAGCGGTACGCCCGTTAAAATTTAAATTACCTAAACCAACATTGGACGCGTTGTATTGCTGATAACCGCCGAATACCCGCCCCTGCAGGCGGTCAATACCAAAAATGGGAAATTGATACGATACATTGACATCCTGCGCTTTGGTGAAGCTGGCGGTGTCATAATTGACATTAAGGATATCATCATGCCCGGTTAACTGATCATCAATAAATCCGAATTGCTCAACAAGGGAACTGGTTTGCGGCGTTCCGGTATTGGATATTTGGGCGTAAACCAGCCACGGTTTAGCTTCATGCACCAGATAGTCCAGAATCACCGAATCGGGTTCACTTCCCGGCGAAAGCGCAATGCTGACCTGTCGCCCTGGCTGCTGGTTCAGACGCAATATGTAATCATCAAGCCAGCTCTTTTCTAGAATATCGTTCGCCGCCGCGTTGGTTGTTGGTTTAGAAGTCGATTGAATTGGCGAATCGGCACGGATGAAATTTGTGCGATTATCATTAATGATCCTCTTCCCGCCGAATCCCTGCCCCGACGCGATGGTCCGCACTTCCTGGACGATGGCTTCATGTATGGACAAATGCAACGTGCTATCGCCGCGGGGGCGCAAATCTCTCTGGCCGCGGAAGTCTTTCCCCGACACCTGAACAAATACGCCAATGACTCCAGATTTATTTATATATTCAACCAACTGCTGTTCAATACTTTCCAGAGCGCTTAAATAAAAGCGCTGCGGTCGATGCCGCGCGTTTATCTGCGACAACGTCAATGTCACGTCGGGATACGCCGGTCGCACGGCCTTCTTTCCGGCTACCACACGGCCCGCCGCCACAAATCCATCCTTACACTCTGCCAACCGCAATGGCTCGCGCATCAGTCTCCCAATGGCTGGCAGTATCTTTCGCGGATACTTATAATCCAGCATAAATCTACTAACCGTATACGCTGGACCGTCGGTATTCGTCGCGGGCGGAAGCTGGAGCAGCGGATGCCCCGCGGCGGACAATGGAAACGTGGCATGTTTTACCGCCGGAGCCGTGGCAGGTATTTCCCGCGAGGGTGCTGGCATCGACGGTTGATGCGGCTCCGGCTGATCGGCCACCACATTGGCAAATGTGCCGGAACTCACGTGCGACACTGCGGCAATAACGGCTGCCACCAGCAGGCTTCGCGCTATCCTCAGACGTCTGACATTACTGGGCCGAAATGCGCCGCCCGCCATTGGTTGGCGGTACAGGGCGGTATCGCGACGATGAAAACCCTCACGGGCCGAAAATCCAGCTTGGTCAGTCATTTTATTCCTTCCACGTTAGGAACCACGAGGAACCAATTGAAGCGGGGTACCGCCAACATAAGTACGCTCAAACATACTACTCGGCCAGGCTACCTTATCGGTGCTATACAAGCCGCCGCAAGGGAATTCCGGATATAATTTATGGGCGGTAGTCGCAAGCCGCTATAAATCCGCTCTGGCCGCAAGACTATTTATTCCGATAATATTATACAACCATCACTCATCCCAACAATTTAAGTGCGCCCCCTGCATCTCACCAACCACATTAGCCCATGCGAAACCCCGCATTGAGCTACTTATAGATTCCTAATGCCAATGTATAAGCTATGCAAGCCCGATAAGAAAGTCAAGTCCACCAAAATCAGCCGTAACGCGACCTTTTTCAGTCTTATGCGGTTTTTTTCCGTTAGCTTCCTCGCGGAAATCTCGTGAGCCTTGTTCCCTGGGGGCTTTTTCGCCCCGCCTCCGGAGGCGGCCTGGCCAGTTGTCGCCGATTGCGTGGCGGCAAGCAATCCAACGACCGAATCATTCGCGGCACCCCAACATAGCTGGGTACTGGAACCGACCACCAGCGCTGCGGCCAAAAACGTGAATTTTCGGCAACGATTTTCGCGACTCAACGCCTTACCAACGCCCTTGGATTTATTGTCAACGGCGAAGTGCGCATCCGGGGCAGTATGAACCGAAGCTCTCATGAGTCTCCTTGCGCTTGGACAGCAGGCCCGTTCAGGCTTTTGCAGCCGTGCCATCCCATCCCGGCTGCCAGGTCATTTATCAGTGAGTTTAGAATTCAAAATCATGCAATTAAGCTTGCATTGCCAATAGTTTATATCGCACGTCAGGATATTTGGCGCGGTCAGAATCTTACCCATACCCGTACAGATGCGATTGCCTTCTTGCGGCTTATCGCGGCAGTACACCGCTGATTTGTTATTATAATTCAAATCAATTCTAAATCCACCACCACACCACATTTTTCATTCTCTGGTCACGTTTTTTGCCTCGGTCCGCGGTTCACGCAACCCAATCAGGGGGTGCAGAACTGCTGCTTTCTGCGGCTCCTGACCGCCGGCCTTTGATCACTGGATAAACTCCGGAAATGCCGTTATTCTAATGTCCAGTGTTTGTAGCCGCGAAAGCCCCAATGGTTGGGTCGCGGCATTATCAGCGTTCTAGCCGACGCTGCATTGCTCCGACGCCCCCTGCCCGATAGCCGTAAGCACCGGCGCGGCGGGCATCGCAGCCGGTGAAGCAGATCATGGAAATAATTAAAGGTATCGGCGTATCCTCGGGCGTCGTGATTTGCCCGGCATTCCTTCTGACGGAAGATCAACTGCATATTGGCCGCAGGTCCGTTAACGTTGCCGAGATTGAGGCCGAAAAGCAACGGCTGCAAACGGCAATCAGCTTAAGCAGCGATGACATCCGCGAATTACGTGATTCCACCACCCGCGACCTGGGCAAGGAAACCGGTGCCATTTTCTACTTTCACCTCGGATTGCTCAATGATCGCGAGCTATTAAAGGCATTTATCGGAGGGATTGAAGAACGACATTACACGGCGGAATACACCGTACACAAGGCGCTGCGGGAATACGGAAAACATTTCCTGGAACATCCGGATAAGTACTTTCGGGAACGCATTAAAGACATCTACGACATTGAACGGCGCTTGTTGCATAAATTGGCCGGACGGGACCGCATCCGACTCACTGATGCCGACGGCCCCGTGATCATCGTCGCCAAGGATTTAACGCCTTCCCAGACCGCCGCCCTAGATCGCAAGATCGTGAAAGGAATTGCCATTGAAGCCGGCGGCCAGACCAGCCACACCGCCATTATCGCAAATTCCATGGGAATCCCCGCCGTGGTGGGACTGGAAAACATCACGCATGAAACCGTCTCCGGCGACTTGCTGGTGGTCAACGGATACAGCGGAGTCGTTATTGTTGACCCCGACGAAGTCACGATCACCGAGCATAAGAAATATGAATTGCGGGTCCAAACCTACGAAACCAAGCTCCAAGGCATCCGTAATCTGCCGGCTGTAACGCTGGATGGCAAAGAAATCAAGCTCATGGGGAATATCGAATTTCCCCATGAGGTCGACAACGCTCTGGAAAAGGGGGCCGTGGGAATCGGGTTGTACCGTACCGAATTTTTATACCTTTCGGCGGAACGCGAGCCAACGGAGGACGACCATTACGCGGCCTATGCGGAAACAATCCGGCGCTTAGCCGGTCGGCCCATTATCATCCGCACTTTGGACCTTGGCGCGGATAAATATTCTCCATTCCTGGATCAGGCCCCGGAAGCCAATCCGTTTCTTGGGTGCCGGTCCATCCGCCTGTGCCTGCAAAACATTGAAATGTTCAAAACCCAGTTGCGCGCCATCCTGCGGGCCAGCGTGCTGGGCGATGTCAGTGTGATGTTCCCCATGATTTCAACGCCGCGCGAACTGCGGCAGGCCAGATTTGTGCTTAACGAAGTCATGGATGATCTGGATGAGCATAACATCGCCTACAACCGTTATATCCGCGTGGGAATGATGGTGGAAGTACCCTCGGCGGCGTTGTTGCCGCACAGTTATGTTGATGAGTCTGATTTTCTTTCCATCGGCAGCAATGATCTCATTCAGTATACCTTGGCGGTGGACCGTGGAAATCAACGCGTGGCATCTTTGTTTACCGCGGCCCATCCCGCGGTGGTCAAGTTGATTCAAAACGTCATGCGTGCCGCCAAACGCGCTGAAACGACTGTCAGTCTGTGCGGTGAAATGGGGGGTGATCCGGAATTTACCGTGCTCCTGGTAGGGCTGGGGCTGCGCAACTTTTCAATTACGCCCCACAATATACCGCAAATTAAACAGGCTATTCGCAGCATTGATTCACGTGATGCGCAAAGGGTCGCCCGGCGGGTGCTGAGTTTTGAAACACCCCAACAGATTCTGAATTTTCTGCGGGATGAAACGCGGAAAGTATTGCCCGATCTATTTCGTGATTAAGCAATGAACCGAATGGATCGTTATTCAGTCCTTTGCGAAATACCGCAGCCCATGGAGTTTACATGCCGGAACCTGGCGTGAGCATCGTTGTCCCCACCTACCGCGAAGTGGAAAATCTGCCCCGGCTTATTCCGCAGGCCGCCGCCGCTCTGTCCGACCGGGGCTGGAATTGGGAAATTATTGTCATTGATGATAATTCACCGGATGGAACACGCGAGATGCTGGCGAAATTATCCGCCCAAT
>JAKATV010000421.1 GCA_021818565.1 Planctomycetota bacterium | reverse complement strand
ACTTGGCGTTATCCGCCAGAATGTCGCCATTATGGAACCGCACCCCGCGCATTTTGTTATGCCGGCAAAGGAAAACAACGGAATTCCACAAATGTCGGCGCGGCACGGAAATTGCATTGCTATTTATACGGGGGCCGCTGTAAATGCTTCTCTGGAATGTTGATATGATTATATCAACATGTAATGTGCCAGGGGAGATGAAGTTCGCCGATACTCGCTGAAATGGAGTCTGTATCATGGGATTAATTCTTCTGATTATTTTGGTTCTGTTGCTGCTTGGGGCTTTGCCGACATGGGGATATAGCAACTCCTGGGGTTATGGCCCCAGTGGCGGCTTGGGATTTATCCTGCTGGTGGTCATCGTACTGCTTCTGATGGGCGTGATTCCCGGGCGGTTTTGAAGGATGTTACCGACCCCAGCGGAACAAACCGCTTGGCTTGGAAAATAAAATTTCCTGACCCCCGGCACGGTGGCATACCATCGCCGTGAAGGTGGAAATGGAAATGCCACGACCAGGGCGGGGAAGCAGAATGTGATATCCCGGTCGAAATCGGGATATGAGGGTGCTTACAGCGGGGCTGCGTCCGGAGATCCAGGTTGAGAGCACGAACAAACTCCGTCGGCTCAAGCAAGTTTTGCAGTGTCGCGGTGCACCACAACACTACAAAACATGAAGGCCGGCAGGAATATATCCGGTATTTTATCCGTGTGTTTAATTGGTTGTTGCCAGTTACACGGATGAAAACCAGAAAAACAATTACGTTGCGGAATATTGGGCACCCGGCGGGTTCACGTCCAGCGCAGCATTCCAAAAACGCATAAAAAAAGGAAATCTCACATGAAGAAAACTTATACAAAACTAGGAATGGCTCTGGCGGCTGCGGTCGCTTGTGCCGGGTTTATTTCCGCTCCCACCGCGCAAGCGCAAATCGTACTCACTGCGGCCAGCCCTGTGGGCACCACCGGCTCGGCTGCTGGTACCTATGACTACACATATTACGTGACGTTTGGTACTTCCGGAATCACCCTGCTGGGTGCTGGTTCCACCAATCAGGCTTTTGTCAGCCTGGACTTAGGCGGACCATCCGCCGGTCTGTTATCTACTCCCACCTTCACGTTAAGCAACTCCGGGGTAGCCGGATCGTTTGGCACCGCTGCGGATACCACCACCGATGGCGGAATCTATCAGTGGATGTATACCGGCGGAACCTATGTTTCATCCGGCACCGAAGCTTTGGGGTATATCACCGTAGTATCCTCCGACGCCGGCACGGTGAACAGCCCAACGCTTAACTACATGTCCCGGGCCGCAGACAATGTGACCATCACCAATCCCAACGGCCAGACCGACCTCGTGCAGAAGCAGGTCAACGTGCCTTCCGACGCGATACCGGCCGGCGGCGGCCCCGCCGCTCCGCTTCCTGCGGCGTTTTGGCCCGCGCTACTCACCTTGGCCGGGATGGCTGTGGTGGGCGGCCTGAAGTTTCGTCGCAATACTCTCTAAACGAGTTCATGATGATCAATCCATGATCTGACCTGAGTCAGCCGGGAATATCATTCCAAATGGTATTCTCGGCTTTTTTTGCTTTGTCTGCGGCAGACAGGTATAATAGCGATTGGTTGGGGCACAACTTAACGGACTGGACGGGACAGCCGCCCGCTTGCTGTGCTGGATATCCGCTCGCCAGCTTATCCAATTGTTCCATGCCCGACACTTTGGGGTAAGAAAGACATGAAGACCGCCGATCAATATGAAATTCTCGTTATTGAAGATGATCCCACCCAACGGGCCGCGTTGGACCAACTGCTGACCAACGCGGGGTACAACGTCAAATTGACGGACTCTGCC
Organism: Planctomycetota bacterium; assembly: GCA_021818565.1. Taxonomy (GTDB): domain Bacteria; phylum Planctomycetota; class Phycisphaerae; order WQYP01; family WQYP01; genus JAMDCX01. The sequence goes on along the minus strand of JAKATV010000421.1, from coordinate 2,771 downwards.
GAAAAAGCGTTGCATTTTGTCGACGAGGGAATCGATTGCGTGATCGCCGGCGTAATTTCCGGCGATATCTCACGGATTGATCTTATCACGCAATGGCGAAATTTTTTTCCTGAAACGCCGCTGCCTTTGATTCATCAAACGCAATCCGCGGCGTCGCTGGTGGAAGCGGTAAGCGCCGATGCGCATCATAGTCTGCACGGTCTGGGGGATGCCAAACTCATGCTCTCCAGACTTATGGGGCTGGTAAAGGCCTGCCAGCAAAAGGCCACGACCTCGGTCGTGAAGGAATTGGATGGCACCAAGGATGGGCTGATAGGTCGCTCCCCGCCGATGTTGGACGTTTTTGATTTGATCGCCCGCTCGAGCCACGCCTTCAGCACGGTGTTGATTCTGGGAGAATCAGGAACCGGCAAAGACCTTGCCGCGCAGGCCATTCACCGAAATTCTCCCCGTGGCGCAGGACCATTCATCGCCATGAACTGCGCTGCCATGCCCGAGTCACTGGTGGAAAGCGAATTATTTGGGTATGAAAAAGGCGCTTTTACCGGCGCTATTGCTACGCGGATCGGGCGCTTTGAAGCCGCCGACGGCGGCACGTTATTTATCGATGAAATCGGCGATTGCGCCTTGCCTCTGCAGGCCAAGCTGCTGCGCATTTTAGAAAACCGGGTGGTCACCCCCTTGGGCGGGCATCGGGAAATTAAAGTCGACACGCGCGTGGTGGTCGCCACGAGCCGGGATCTGCCAACGATGGTGGCCCATGGCCAATTCCGCGAAGATCTCTACTATCGCCTCAATATTATCACGATTCTCATGCCGCCCCTGCGCGAACGTGTGAGCGACATTCCCCTGCTGGTGCGTGCTTTTATCGACCGCGTGAACGCACAAAATCATTGCATGATAGACTCTATTGATCCAGCCGCCTTGGCGGCCCTGCAACATTACCATTGGCCTGGAAATGTCCGGGAACTCCTGAACGTCATCGAGCGTGCCATGGTGCTTTCTGATAAGTCCAAAACCACGCTCTCGCTTAGTGATCTTCCACCGGGAATCGCCCAACCTTTGGCGGAATTAGCGGCGACCGATCCCGCGGATGTCACAAACCCCTCCGGCAATGCCGGGCCGCCCCTGACACTGGCCCAACTTGAACAATATGCCATTGACTCCGCGATGGCGCGTTTTTCCAACAACCGGACAAAAGCCGCCCATGCCATCGGAATCTCTGTGCGCACGCTGCAACGCAAACTCGCCCAGCGTGATGCGCCCTCGGTCGTATTACTTCGTACACAATCCGACTGATCTCCTTCGACAAACCGCGCCGCCCAGGCCGCAACGGCTTATACTGTTTGCGGGTACTGGCGGCACAATGAACAATGCCTTTTCACCGGCAAAAAGGTACTATTTACGCCACCACTCGCGATCAGCAATGTATCACCATAGGCCGAGAAGAGTATATATCGCACCGGGGTGATAGCCCGGTGGTGGATTGGCGGAAAAGGTTACGGGTTACGGGGGACAGGTTACAGGGAGCGGGCAGGTTTACCCTGCCGGGCAGAATAGGAAAGCGGCGACGCTTCCAGAAACTCCTGACAAGTGTCCCTGTAACCTGTAACCCCGTCCGCTCCAGCGGCGGGGGATCAACCACCGGATGAATCATTCGGTGCTTTTACGAGGAGCCTCGGCGGCGAGCGCGGCGGGATTGGCGGATTTTTTGTTCGATAGCGGCCATATCCTGCTTCACGACGCCGGCGAGTTGGGGGGACATGCGATTGGTGCCAAAGCGGATATCATAGAAAACGCCGACAACGCGCAACGCTTCCACGAGGTCCAAACCTGTCTTTTCGCCCACCGCTTGAACATATTCCCGCGGAGTCTGATCCGCTTGACGCACAACCCCGGTGCGGCCCAAAAGCGTCATGAGGCGATCAATAAACAGTAATTCGCGCATCATTCGTTTTTGAACTTTACGATCCATGGATTGCACGGCTTTGCCGGCCAGACTGCCCCGGCGCTTCCAGCGCGCATAGATCATAAGGCCTAAGGGAATCAGTCCGGCAGCGGCGATACCCACGAGGATTCTCATCCATATATTCATGGCCACATGTTTAAAAAATTGCCGCGCCCAACCGCCGATGGCCCGGGCATAATGCGTGATCGTCTGCATAACGGCTTTGGCAAAGGTCATAACTTTTGCGAGAATGGCCTTGCGCATGGCCTGATTGAATGTAATGATATTGTGCAGCCATTTGAGCCGCAGCCACTGGAAAAAATCCGCCACTTCAGTAAACCATGTCATTTTTTCCTGCACACCGGTAAGCGAGCTGACCGGAGATGGATCAAACATGACCCAGCCGCGATGCGGAATCCATGCCTGCGCCCAGGCATGGGCGAATTTTTCTCGAATCACATAATACCCCCCCACCGGGTTGTAATCTCCGCCGTGGAAACCTGATACCATGCGTGCGGGAATTTTCACACTTCGACAGAACATAACCATGGCGGAGGCAAAATATTCGCAATAGGCACCGATCTTTTTCTTATTAAAAAGAAAATCCTCCGTAGGGTCGATATCGGGATTCACAGGAGTCATATCAAATGAATAAGGATAGTTATCCCGCAGATAATTGCAGAATTTATCCGCCAGCAGGGTATCTATTTTTTCCGCATTGGCGCTGGTTCGCTTGATTTTCAGCAATGGACCGGCAACTTTTCTGGCCAATGCCGCCACCCGTTTGGGGATGGCGGCCGATCTTAATTCCCGCGGGCTGTCA
>JAKATV010000225.1 GCA_021818565.1 Planctomycetota bacterium | reverse complement strand
TAGCAGATACCCAGCACGGGAATTTGCAGGTCGAAAATTTTCGCGTCACATCGCGGGGCACCCGCTTCATAAACACTCGCCGGACCGCCGGAGAGAATCAGTCCGATGGGATTCATTTCACGCAATCTGGCGATGGAAATATCCGGTGCCACCAGCACGGCATGAACGCCGGCCTCCCGCACTCTACGCGCAATTAGCTGCACATATTGCGATCCAAAATCCAGAATTGGAATGGTCTGTTCGGGAATTGCCGTGGGCGTATGATCCTGCATTTTATTCATACACCGATTCTAACCGGACACAGCAACGGTGAAAATGGCGCATGTGATTTCCCGGTCATGCTGTTGCGCCTTTTCAGGGGCTTGAAAAAGCGCGTTGGTACGCACACCGCCGCCGTTGATTGGTCAACCACCCGTGGCCGGTGTATGATTGATCTACCTGATCAACAGCAGAATGGAAAGGAAATAAACATGAAAAAGATGATTCTCACCACCGGCGTAGCGGCAAGTATTCTTTTACTGGCGGGCTGCTCCAAACCCGGCAATACGCAATCCAACTCCGGCACTTCAACGCCGGCGGCCAACGCGCCGGCTTCGCCTGCGGGCACCAATATGCAGGCACCTGCCGGCACATCGCCCGGCACTGCGGCGGCACCCGCAAGTTCAACCACCGGCACAGCAACTGCCGGCGGAGCAATGGCCACTGCTTCAAGCGCGGTGTCCACCCTTGTTTTGGCGATGCAATCCGGCAATGTAAAGCAAATTGAAAATGCGTTTACCACTTCCACACCCGTGCAGGCGGACGCTGTTGCCGCTGAAGCCAAATTGGCGGCCATTAAGAATCAGGTGGTTCAGGCAGCGCAGGCCAAGCTGGGGCCGCAGGCCACGGCAATAGGTTCTCTGGTAAAAAAAATCGCTCCGACGGGAGGAATATTTCCAAGCCTTTCAGCTTTGAAAAATAACCCCCTGGTTGTGAAAGGTGAAACGGCAGTGCTAAATCAGGGGAAAAACCTGGCCTCGGTCTACTTCTCCAAAATTGGCAGCAACTGGAAAATTGACCTGCAGAAAACCCTTTCTACCTATTATCCGGATGCCAGCACCGCTGAAACCAAGCTCAAGAGCATAACATCGGGCTTTGGCCAGGCCACAGATTTTCTCAATCAGGTACAGACCGGACTGCAGAATGGATCCATCACATCCTTTACCGATATTGAAACTCTCGCGGCCAAGTTTGAAGCCGGGGGCATTCCCGGCCTGAACAAAGCCAAAAGCCTGCTGCATTTTTAATGCCCACGGGCTGGCTGGAAAATGGATAAATTGGATCGAATATCGTACCGGCAGCTTATTGCGCCAGCCATGCCGCCAGCAGATCACGCGCGGCATGCAGGTCGTCACGATGCACCATTTCCGTAACGGTATGAATATACCGGGTGGGAATACTTAAGGTGATGGTGCGGTAGCCGGTACGGCTGCGCTGCATGGCACCGGCATCGGTTCCACCGAGCGGCAATAATTCCAATTGGAAGGCGATTTTTTCCTTCTTGGCGGTATGAACGAAACTGTCCACCAGGGACCGATCACTGATGGAGGCTCCGTCCATTACCTTGATGCCCACTCCCTTGCCGGCAAATGTGACGGCCTGATCTTCGGGAATGCCCGGCGTATCACAGGCCAGGGTGGTATCCAAGGCAATGGCGATATCCGGTTCGAGACCGAAAGTTGCCGGGCCGGCCCCGCGCAAACCGACTTCTTCCTGCACGGTGAAGACCACGTAAATGTCGTAGTTGGATTTTTTCAGGCGTTGCATGGCGCGCACGGCGGTCCAGACCGCGGCGCGGTTGTCCATGGCCTGACCGCAGACGAAATCTCCAATCTGACAAAATTCGCGCACCAGCGTAACCGGATCGCCCACCTGTACGAGTTCCTTGACCTTTTTTCCTGGAAGGCCCACATCGACCATAAAATCACTGATGAGAAATTGCTTCTTACGATCCTCTTCCGAAGCGATATGAATTGGCTTTCCGGCCGGGTTCATAACACCGGGAAGATCCTTACGCCCCTGCACCAGCACGCGGTTGGCGGATAAATTCCGGGTGTCAAATCCGCCGACGTTATGCACACGGATAAAGCCCTTGTCATCAACATGGCGGACATAAAATCCGATTTGATCCATGTGTGCGGCAATCATCACTTTCTGCGCCGGGCGGGCGGCGGATGATTTCGACGCTTTTTTCAGGCAAATCAGGCTGCCGAGCTTATCGACCCGGACTTCATCGAAAAGCCCGTCGATTTCCTTTTTAATTACCTCGCGGACAAGTTCTTCGCGGCCCGGCACGCCCGGCGTTTCACTGAGCAGTTTCAGAAATTCCATGGAAATATCTCCAAATAACCGCGGCCCGGCGCCAAGCCGCACCCGCAGCGCCTGTGGTGAATAAGCATTGAATTATCGACGATCTCCGCCGCTTGGCAAGGCGTGGGGAGATTTTTGGGTAGGGGTATTATTCGGGGCTGAAACCGGCGCATCAACCGGGGGTAGCCGGCCCCAACCGAGAAAACACGAATCCCCTGCTCGGATTGGATAACCAAGCGACCGGATAAAGCAGGTCCGCATTTTCTCAGCCGTGACGAATCACTTTTTCTTCGCACCTTAGGGCCGATCCAATAGCCCGGCCCGCCTGCCGAAACGACAGGGTGACCGGGGTCGGGGTGGTATTTGTTTATGTTTTTTTCTCGCACCGCTTGCTTTTTTCCGGTTTTATGATAAGTATATACGCTTAGCATTAAGGAGGCCGTTATGCGCGTTCCCAAACACCCCACTCTGATCCGTCGCCTGCGAGACGCTCGCGTCAAGCAGTTGGTGCCACGGTGCCCGCCTCTGGCCGCGTCCTTGGGGCACAATGCCGCAGGGGGTGCGCATGTGACACTCAAAGTGCATGGCAAGACACGGACTGTCTATGTTCCCAAGGACCTTACGGAGGAGGTTGCCGCATCGATACGAGAACACAAAAGGCTCAGACAACTCACCAGCGAGATCACCGCGTTGCAGTTGGCCCTGATCCAGACCCACCTGACGGCCCAGAAGCGGCGTGCCGGGAGGGATTAGCCCTGGGCGCTGCTCTGGCCAGAACGGTGGCTCATTTCTGGCCGGAGATGGGGCCTTGGCTGGGACAACTGGTCGATACCCGCGATCAGGATAGCATTACCTATCCCCGCCAGTTCCTGTTCTGGACCGCCAGCATGACATTCCTGTTGAAGCTTGGATCGCGGCGAAAACTGCGTTTTGAACTCGACAGTCCCGTTGCCTTGGCCAATCTGAACCGTTTGAGCCAATCGGCCATGGCCAGCCGTGCCCACAGCGATACCGTGGAGCACTTTTTAAGTCACGTCCCCACCGGGTCTCTGGAAAAGCTGCTGCAGCGTATGGTTCACCGGGTCATTCGCATGAAAGTATTGGACTATGGGCGTTTACACGGTCATCTGCTACTGGTGCTGGATGCCACGGGACAACTTCACTTCCGCCAACGACACTGTGAACACTGCCTGGAGCGTACGGTTAAGGGCCAGACACATTATTATCACCATGTCTTGGAAGCCAAGCTTGTGACGCCCGACGGTCTGGCCATATCCATAGCCTCGGAATTTATCGAGAATACGGATCCCAAAGCCGCCAAGCAGGATTGTGAACTCAAGGCGTTCAGACGGCTGGCTGAAACAATCAAGCGGCAATATCCCCAACTCCGCTTGTGTCTGTGCATGGATGCCCTGTATGCCAAGGGCTCTGTTTTTACGATATGTGAACAGAATCACTGGAAATACTTCATCACCTTCAAACCAGGCTCCATGCCGGCATTATGGACGGAATATCATTCTTTGCTGGCGTTGATGGCGGCTAATTGCAAGGTGGTGCATGTGGATCAGCATACTCGCCATGAATTTGCCTGGGTGAACGGCATGGAACACATCGACGATCGTAAAAGGCATCACAGGCTTAACATTTTTCAATGTGCCGAACATGACGAAAAGGACCCGAAAGAACGGCTTTTTGTGTGGCTTACCAACTTCCCTGTTCGTGTGGATACCGTCGATGAACTGGGAAACAAGGGGGCACGCTGCCGATGGAAAATTGAGAATGAGGGATTTAACATCCAGAAGAACGGCGGATTCAATCTCGCGCATGCCTACAGTACCAAGCGACGGCAAATGCACAACTGGTACATTCTCTTGCAGATCGCCCACCTGATTCTGCAATTCCTCGAACGCGGAAACCTTCTGTGCCAGGATGTCAAACGCAGCTTTGGTTCCATCCGAGCCATGGCACAGCGCCTTTGGGAGAGCATTCGCAATGTCCTGATCCCACTGGAGGCTCTGGACATTGCCGCCGCCGCATGTATTCAAATCCGGTTGAATTCTTCCTGAATGGCGTACTGTAGTGCATGCTCCCGATAAGATCGTCCATCCCTCACCCCGCCGAATCCGCCCCGTTCGCCCCCGTGCAACTCGCGTGCCCTATCACGACGAGCGCCGGTCTGCTGCGCTATGCCGGAGCCCACGGCGGCAACCGGCCACGGCCACGGCTACCTTGGCGTAGCATTCGTCACGGCTGAAAACAGATGGTCACAGTCATC
>JAKATV010000369.1 GCA_021818565.1 Planctomycetota bacterium | reverse complement strand
TCGGGCAAATTCATGGCGATTCAGGGCCGTGGCCCCACGGCGGCATAAATCTTCAGCAATTTTGGACGACTGGTCCGCCCAACAGGCAATAACATGATCCACACGCTGCGATGCCAGCATGTCCGCCGCGCGATCCAGTACACTGCAGATCGGCCACTGGCCATGCGTCACGGTTTCGCAGGGGCCATGAATACCAAAATAAATCGCGGCATGGGAAGCCACCGTGGAATATACCGAACGTGTAAAATGCCGGGGTGAAGCGTAACGTCCTTGAGCTTCCAGCATGCTGTCCAAAAAGCTTGCGGTATGGTCCATGGGGCCCCATGCGGATAACAGCAGCAAACCCGCGCGATGCAGCATGGCACTGTTACGACCCGCCAGGGCGTCATGCAACGCGCGAAACGCATATTGGTTAATATTGTCCAAGCCCTGCAAGGCGGTTTCCAGGTCTGGATCGGTCATTTGCGCACGATCAGCATCCGCGCAATTTAAGCCGGGAGGAATGCCTGCCTGCGCTTTCACTGCTGCGATCAGACTTGCGGCATCGGCGAACTGATCCGTGTAAATTCCCCAGTTGCCCACCGCCAATTTTGTCCCATTCATGCGATTGACTCCGTAACGGTGGGCAAATCGCGGCAGAATACCAGAGCGGTGTTATTTCCCCCAAATGCCAGATTACAGGATAGCGCTGTGGCAAGAGGTTTTGCCGTCGCTGACAGTACCAGTGGCAACGGACATTGCGGATCAGGATCCACTGAACCGGCGTTGGGTGGCAACACGCCGTGTCGCAACGCCAGGATACAAATGGCCGCTTCAATTGCGCCGGCAGCGCCAAACGTATGGCCCGTAAGCCGCTTGGTCGAACTTACGGGCGGAACACCCGATTTGGAATCGAAAACTTTTGCGATGGCGGCGGCTTCAGTAACGTCATTGTCATGTGTTCCGGTACCATGGGCGTTAATGTAATCAACGTCACTTGAGGCAAGCCCCGCTTCATGCAGGGCCTCTCGCATGGCTTGCGCGGCCGCGGACCCATCTGGTTCCGGTTTGGTGATGTGAAACGCGTCGCAGGTAGCGGAAAAGCCCGTAATGTAAGCGATGGGAGATTTACCGCGCCGCCGCGCGCTATGGATGGATTCCAGCATCAGCATAGCCGAGCCTTCCCCCACCGTGATGCCTGGCCGATTCCGGTCAAAAGGTCGGCATCCGTCGGGCGACACCAGACGCAGGGAGTTAAATCCGGATATCAACAGTTGGCACAGCGCCTCAGTCCCCCCGGCAACCGCCAATTCACAGCGGCCAGCGCGAATGGCGTCACATGCCGCCCCGATGGCCATGGCGGAACCGACGCATGTAGTAAGATTCATATATCCCGGCCCGGCAAAGCGATGCCGACGCGATAACAGGGAAAGCACTTCATACGGCTGCATGCGGCGCATGAGATTAATATCCGCAGCATCCGCGTTAACACGATATTGTTGATAGTACCGCTCGGATAAATCCATTCCGCAAACGGTCGTGGCAACAAAACATCCTATGGGCGGATCGGAGGCCAATTGGCGGCGCGACAATCCGGCACTTTCCAAGGCCTCATCCGTGCTGATACATGCGAGTTGCTGTGTGCGCGAAAGTCTGGTCCACAAACGCGGCGGCAAATCCACGGGCCGGGCCAAATTGGTGCAAGCGGCAACTTTTATATCCCGCAGTGCCGCGGGCAATGGTTCATCCCAGGGCTTAAGCACTTCGGCACCAGCCCGAATTCCACGCCAGGAGTCCGCGGCATTATTTCCCTGCGCGGTAATCATACCGATGCCGGTCACTGCGATAGGTTTAACATGTGCCACTAATTTCATCGGTTTCCGGAATTTGCTGTTTTATAAACCTGTATCAAGGGTCGCCATGCGGGAGGCCGGAGATGCGACCTGTAATTCTTCCAAAACAGTCGAACCTGTAAGATCGGCGTGGCTTACATTCTCCGGCTTATTAGTCTGCAGCATCGCAATGAGTGGATTCGACATATCCCAGACATGCCCGGCAAGAATGTTAATAATCGCGGCCCGCATCCTGGGATTTTTATCCGCGGAAAAAAAGAGATTCCGCACGAGATCGCGCTGATAAAACCGCTCCACAAAAGTCTGAAATACGCGCAAACCCGCTTCTATATCCGCCTGATATTGCCGCAAAGCAAACTTTTCCCCGCGGCTTAAAAACGCATCAACGCCCTCGGCAGCGCGCGCCGCCGAAGTAATTGCCAGATGCACTCCGCTGGAAAATATGGGATCAAGAAAACCTGCCGCGTCGCCAATCAATACATGATGCGGGCCGATTTTTGGGTCGCAATGATAACTGTAATCACTAATCGGCCGGTACGCGGCCAACGCCGCGGCCTTGGAAAGTCGATCATAGAGGGCCGGCGATTGTTTCATCGCCGCCCAAAACTGCCCGGCCAAATCAATATCCTTTTTAATGGCTTCACGTTTTAATACCACCCCCACACCCGTGCTGCCGTCGCGCAGCGGAATAAACCAGATCCATCCGCCATCAATGAGGTGCATGGTTAAATATTGACGCTCGAACGGATCCGTGGACTCCGGTGCGGGAATATTGGTAAAATAATTGTAAATAGCCAAGCGGCCAAAATCCGGCAGCATTTCCCGGCCGCAATGTTTCCGGGCCAACATGGTCGAGGCTCCGGTGGCATCCATGAGAAAATTGCAGCAATGCGTTTGACCTGATTCACTGTGGATATGCACTGGCGATTGCTCTTCTTCCACAATTGCAATAGCCATATTTTCATGAATGACGCATCCGCATTGTCGAGCCTTATCGCGCAACTGCATATCAAAAGTTTCACGTATGACGTTAAATGTGGGGGGTGGGGTGCCCTGATCCGGTAGAGCGAACCCGAATACCTCAAGGCGATTCACAACTGGATCGAAAAATCGCGCCCCATATTTCCCCTGATGATGAGCCTGCATGTATTGGCTATCCATGCCGATACTTTGCAAAATGGCCATACTGGCGGGCAGCAGCGATTCGCCAATATGGTGCCGCGGATGAGAATCACGGTCAAAAATAACAACGGAATATCCCTTGTCGGCCAGTATCGCCCCGGCCACCGCCCCGGCCGGGCCGCAACCAATGATGGCAATATCGCTGTGGTTTTCCATGTCCCTATTTTCCGCGTATCGCGTAACTTAAGCAAGCGACTTATTTTTGATACAGGCGATGGTTACGGATATAAGCCATCACTGCTTCAGGAATCTGGTCCGATACCGGTTGGCCTTGCGCGATGGCCCGGCGAATGGCGGTGGCGGAAATACTGTATTGCGGAATTTTGAGCACCCCGCCTATCACTTTTTTCCACATATCATCGCCAAAATTTCCGGGCGGTTTATTTGGCACTTCAAAACCCGGGCGCGGCAAAATGGCAATGGGCGTAGTAGCTAGAATCGTATCAATTTCTTTCCAGGTGTTTAACGCTGGTAATTGATCGGCACCCACCAGCAAGATCAGCGTATCACCGGGCCGGTCGCGTCGCAGGATCGCCAAGGTATCCACGGTGTAGCTCGGCGGCGGGCGCAGAAGTTCCACGGCCGATACCTCCATGGCGGGATCGTCCCCCACGGCAAGCTGCAACATCGCCAGACGATGTTGTGGTAGCGCGCTACAATGCGGCGTGGATAACTTATGCGGGGATGTATTGGCCGGCACAAACACGACACGCTGGGCTTGCAGCCTATTCATCGCCGCCCGGGCCGTAAGCAGATGGCCGTTATGCACGGGATCAAACGTACCGCCAAAAATTAATAGCTTCGCCATAGTCATTGCTCATGTCGCGTGCAGCTCCTAAACTGTCAGCACAACTTCCGGCCTGCGCCGGAGGGGATTTTGCAGGAGCCGCCGATGCGCATTTATACCCGCCAGGGGGATCAAGGCCAAACCAGTTTGTTTGATGGCACGCGTGTGAGTAAAGACGATATGCGACTGGCCACGTACGGCACCGTGGATGAGTTAAACTCCTGGCTGGGAATGGCGGCCGGCATTTGCCGCCATGAACCGCTGCGTGAACTGCTTAGTCAATTGCAGCATCAATTATTTGATCTTGGGGCGGATTTAGCTACGCCGATTGATTCGCCCAACAGTTCACGAGTGAATCGTATCAACCCGCAGCACGCCGCGAATTTGGAATTGCAGATTGATACCGCTACCGCGGAACTTCCGGTGTTGAAGGAATTTATTCTGCCCGGCGGTTCGCCTTTGGCTTCTCACCTGCATATAGCACGAACCGTATGCCGGCGAGCGGAGCGCCACCTGGTGGAACTCATGCGACAACAACCCACGGGCGAGGCCCCGCTGGTTTATCTTAATCGATTAAGTGATCTGCTTTTTGTGCTGGCGCGATTAGCCAATAAACTCGATGGGCATCCGGAAACACATTGGCACAAACAGCCGTAGCGCCCCCCCCTCTTTCTTAATTCGACGAGTGCAAATCGCAACGTAATCGCTGCGGCATACCGCACCAATAAATTCCGCCCAACCGTACCCGCAAGTACGGCTTGGCGGAAGTTGAGCGTTATTAACATTTATGATGGCGTGGGGTCATTAGACCAAAACCCGCCACC
>JAKATV010000262.1 GCA_021818565.1 Planctomycetota bacterium | reverse complement strand
TTCATTTTTCGGAGGACGTTCTAGAGCCACTTCGCTTTTTCTTCGCCGCAGTATCAGCGGCGCAATGCGCTGGGCCAGCGCCTTGCGCCGCGAGCCGTCACCCAGTTTTTCAATCGGGTCGCGATACAGTTGCCGGAACTGCCGATTATTTCCCAGAAAGCCCGGCATCAGGAAATCAAAAATTGCCCAGAGTTCTCCCAGGTGATTTTCCATGGGTGTCCCGGTTAACGCCAGGCGGTGGCGGGTGACAAGTTTGCGCGCGGCCTGGGCGTAAAGCGTATTGGGGTTTTTAACCATCTGTGCTTCATCCAGTATGACCAGATGATAAGGTTGCTTGGTTAGAAATTCTTCATCGCGGGCCAGCAACTGATAACTGGTGACCACCAGATCATATTGGTTTAACTGTTCAAAATGCTCCTTCCGCCCGGAGCCATGCAGGATCAGCACCCGCAAATCCGGGGTGAAGCGCTGCGTTTCCTGCCGCCAGTTGCCCATCAGGCTCGTGGGCGCAACCACCAGCGCGGGCCGATCCAGCCGCCCGGCTTGCTTTTCACATAATAGATGCGCCAGCGTTTGAACGGTTTTCCCCAGGCCCATGTCATCCGCCAATACGCCCGAAAGGTTACAGTCGCGCAAGAATTGCAGCCAACTCAGGCCATGCTGCTGGTAGGGGCGTAACGTCGCTTCCAAGCCCGGCGGCGGTTCTGTGGTTGTGGTGGATGCGGTACGGATGCGCTCAATAAGGTCGCGCACCTGCCGACTGCCCGACCATTGCCAGCCATCCACCCCCGCGAACTGCGCGGCCCGCAGCCGATCCGTCCGCAACGGCCCACTGCCGTTGGCATCAAACAATTCCAACAGCAGATCACGAATGCGTTCCAGCCGCTGGGGTTCCAGGCGGACATACCGTCCGTCGGGCAGTTGAATTTCCAGCGGTTCTTTCAGGTACCGATCGCGTGACTGTTCCCCACGCGCAACAAATATTTTCCGCAGCAACGGAACCAGACTGATCCGCGCATTATCCACAACAATGCCCAGATCCACATTGAACCAGTCATTGTCGGATTCATCAACGCTGCTGGTATCCATAAACCAGTCTTCAATTTCCGCACGGCGCAATTTGCAGGAACCGTCGTATTCAATCTTCCAGCCTTGCTTCTCCAGGATCGGCATGGCTATGGATAACCAGCTCTGCCAGTTTTTCAGATTGTTGAATTCCAGCGTCCATACGTCCTCGGTTGGATAGTGATCAGGCACCATCAAATCGCGTTCATCGGTCAGGACAAGCTGCGAAGCCTTTAACTGATCGACTCGCCGCTGCTCCCGCGCCAAATCGCGACGGATTAAATAGCGCTTTCCATCAATAAATTTGTCTATGACGGCGTCCGGATGGCTGGATGCTATGCGCACCGGGCCGTAAAAAAGATCCACCGTAGCCCAATGCACAAAGTCATCAATATCCGCAAGGTCCGCACTGGTAAAACTCGCCGCGCCGCGCCACAGGCCGCTGTGCAGTGTCAGCACTGTCTGGGACAGTTTATCCAGCGTGACAGCCTCGGGAATTGGCGGGGGCGGCGGTAAATGCATGGCGGTCGAAAAATCGGCCATCGCCTTATGGAATCGCGCCGCAATCGAGGGGGCCGATAGCCACTTTTGTGCCACCTTCACGGGAACTTCCATGTTGATCGGCCCGATGATGTTGGCGGCCGGATCCACATACAGTATGGGAGAACCGGTAAAAACTTCCGCAGGCGGGGTAACAGTGATGTTGGTTCGCTGCTGAAGGTCGCTTTCGGTAATCCATCCCGCTTGACCTGGCCGCGCTTGGCCCCACGTCAGGGGTTGACCATGAAAGTCGCGGTAGTAACAGCGGCCGGTGGCGACCATTTTTTCCAGCATCTGGGTTGAATATTCATCTTGAATGCAGGCCGCGAGAATGGGATTATCCTGATTTATTCCCCGTAACATGCGAAATATGTACACATCCTCATTGGCCATATCGCGGCCGAATTTGTTCGTAAAAGAAGGCGTGTAGGGGCGGGGGGATGTGAGCGTGCCTCTTTTTGTCACCATCACTTTCAGGATGGAAAACTGCAGCACGTGGTTCATCTCATGGCGCGGCTCAAGCAGATAGATGATGCGTGTGCCGGACTGCCGTTGTTTTCGTAACCCTTCCCCGGATTCACCGGCTTGCTGAATGCTGCGCAGCTGCGTTTGCCACAGCTCAATTTCCCACGGTAATGATTCCCCACCTTCGGCTTCGCCTTCACGTTCACCCTTAAGATCGGCGTCGCGACGATCCGGGGCAGGCGGCAGGGGCTTGGGTTCCAATGGATTGGGGCGGGCTTCGGGATGGCGCTGGAAATAAGCTTCCTGCTCGGCAACATCCCTGAGAAAATAGGTAATGGTTTCCGCGCCGCCAATGGCCAACAGCACCGCCGGCACATGGTGGCATCTTTTTTGCGCGCCGCATTCACAAAATGACAGCAGTTGCACCTTGCCGCCAGGCTCTTTTTGCACCAGAATCTTGACCGTCATCAGACTGTTGTCATCTTCTTTCACCGCACCGGAAATCATGGAAAAAATGGGATCAAACTCAATACGACTGACCCGTTTGGCGGCAAAGTACTGCTTGGCCTTGGCAATGGCATCAGGCCCGTAGTTCGTGGTAAATTCTCCCAGGTTCGTGGTCATGCGTTTATTGAATCCTTCAGGAGGTCCAAGGTTTTCCAAGCCCCGCAGTTTACGCTTTTGCCGCAATTGTAGCAATAATGACAAATGCGGGTGTCATACCAAAGTTAAAATGTCCGCTATTTAACCCAAGTTAAAATGTCCTCTTTTAGAAAAAGAGGATGTTATGTTCCAAGAGAAATTACTGATGACAAGCCAGCGGGATCGTCTTCGTGCCGGCAGCCCCTGTCGGAAAATCTTTGCAAATCGCCAAGAAATTGACCGATTGTGGCATTGAATTATCCGACGAGCGTCGTGAGCCATGACGACAAATTGACAACTTGCAATTTATCGGCTTCAAAGGGTTTTTCCGTGCGGCAAATAAGAATGCGTCGATCAGCATCAATCATATTGGCGGTTTTGTTGAGGCGCTGGACCATTTCGGTTGTTGGGTTGGAGGTTAATTTAATCTCAATAGCCCATAGCGTAGAACCCCAATCCAGCACAAGATCCAACTCATAGCCATCAGAAGTGCGAAAAAAATAGGGCTTGGCTCGTGCGCCCCTGGCCGCCAGAGTAGCCAATGACTGCTCAATGACAAAGCCCTCCCAGCCGTGGCCGGCCCAAGGCTGGGAAAAAAGCTCCTCCATGTCATGCGTTCCCAGCAGATAATTTAACAAGCCGGAATCCCGCCAGAACACCTTGGAAGACTTAACAATTCTTTTATGGATGTTGGCATAGTAGGGTTGAAGTCTGCGAATCAGAAATGCTCCCTCAAGATAATCGCAGTATCCGGCGACGGTTTTGCTGTCCAATGCCAGAGCCGCGCCCAATTGCGAGGCGTTGAGAATCTGGCCATGCAGTGCCGCAAGCATGCCCGCGAGGCGCTGCGTGGTCTTGGGTTTGGCGGGCAAACCCCACGCGGGCAGATCACGCTGGATCAGCAAGTTCAGGTAGGATTCCTGCCAGGGGCCGAACATATCTGAATCCAGAATACCACCCTGCGGGTAGCCGCCGTACAGCCACAGATCATCCATCCGATTGGCCGCAAGTTCCGGAAGAATAAATGGCGACAACTCCACCATGGCCAACCTTCCGGCGAGCGATTCCGATATGTTCTTTATCAAAGCCGGTGAAACCGATCTCAGCAGGAGGAAGCGGCCATGGCGTTGGCGATGTTGATCTATGGCCCCTCGAAGGCGCGGGAAAAGAGCCGGTGCCGACTGTGATTCATCAAGAATCAACAGCTTTTCCGAGGCTATGAACTGATCCCATTGGGCGTCCAATCGGGTTTGGACACCATCCTGCTCAAGGTCGAAATAAATCCCCCCGAGTTCGCGGGCGAGCGTTGTTTTTCCGCACTGTCGGGGACCAAGAATCGCCACGGCCGGGAACTTGTCCAGTCGCTGACGGATAAGCATGGATTCGAGCCTTTTGATCATCCTTGTATTATTGGAATTAATTCCAAAACTGCAAGTCTCAATACAGCCAATTTGACGGGGCGCGACACTTTACGCGGGTTACGGACCGCAATAATCGCTCGCCATGGCACAGCGGTGATAACCCGGTGGCGGGCCGCAGGAGCTTTTTTGTTTCGGCGACAGCCCCTCTCCTGTGCCAGCCGAATGTGCTTTATTATCAATGTCTCAAAACTCCTGCTCTAATCGGGCTGCCGGAAATTTTGGAAATCCGCTATGCTGTAACTAGTGCCCTGTTCCGGTCATAATTACGGGTTGACGGAGGGCCAAGGGGTTGTGGGCGCGAAGCGAGGAGGATTGCGTATGGATGCATACGTTGACGACGAGCGACAAAGCCCGCGGCCTCTTGGCCCCCGCCTGAAGGGTTGGCCTTAAACCGGCCATCTGCGGCGTCGCGTCGGCTCAAGGGGTTTACGAACCCGGTTCTCGCCGCCGACTCCTTGCATCTGGCCGGTTTAAGGCCAATCAACCCGTAATT
>JAKATV010000167.1 GCA_021818565.1 Planctomycetota bacterium | reverse complement strand
AGTGATGAAGCGGTATTTACCGCGTCGACCATGCGGTTAATTTGCCGGGCAATGGTTTGCCAGGGTTCATTTTGGGCGGACCAATGTGGTAAAGCGGGTTGCATAGGAAATTCCCGATCAGGTAATTAAGGGAAAAGCGGTGTTAAAATCGGTTTGACCAAATACAATAAATCGGCTCCAGCCATTGCCGCTGGTGGCCGACCCATCGGTGACAATTGTCGCGGCGATATCGGGCGGAATGGAGCCATCAACATTTTTGAATACCGCATATTGATCCCAGGTTTCCGGATTGTAGGCAAAGCAATAGGTATTGCGATACCAGACTCCATCCTGTGTGCTGCCGGTAATGGGCAGGCACAGCCAGGTCCGCGGTGGATAATTGCGCCACGTAACACTGTTGACCAGTCCGGCGTAGGAAAGTGTCAGGGATTCGGGATCGGCGGTTTGCAGAAAGTGAAAGCTGATCGTGGCGTTAAGAATCAGGCGGTGCAGGTCCGCCACTTCGGTTTGCGCGGTTCCGCCGGCGGGCGTATAGGTGACGGTGGCGAGATTATTGTTGGCGTCATAATGCCGGAGCACCTGCACGAGGCCGGCATTAAAACTTTTCAGATAATTGGTGGGATAGGCATCCCATTGATATTCACATACCACATCAAAGCAATCATACCCCTGGCATTGGGCTTTGATGTTTCGCACCACCGCATTGGGTTGATCAGGATGTTGTGCTCCGATGGCGGGAATGGCAAAATTTGTGGTGCTGTCCGTGGCCGTAACCGCCATGATAGGCCGCTGGGTGGGGGAATATTCCGATAAACCGGTCACCTGGAATTTACGGATAATATGGTAGCCCGTGGCGGACCACTCCAAAGGCTGGGCTAAAAGCAGGTCTTCCTTGATGCTGATGGTCATGGGCGGGCTATAGGGAATGCCGAAAGCGGATAATGCGGGGAAACAATAATAAGGCCAAACCGGTAGCATGGACGGGGGGCGATAGGGTATTATTATGTAAGTGAGAATGTTGCGTACAGATAAACCAGATCGGCCTGCCATGCGTTATCGTGATCCACGTTGGCTGCGGAAAGAACCTGTTCGCGGGCGGCTGCGCCGGCGCATTTCCGTACTGCCGACGTTAATGACGCTGGGGAATTTGCTGTGCGGATTTTCCGCCATCTGGTACGCATCCTTACCGGTAGCGGGGGTGACGGATAAAACCGGGGCGTTTGCCATCGCGGGGTATCTGATTTTTGGGGCCATGGTATTTGATATGCTGGACGGCAGCATGGCGCGCTTAACCCGAGCCACCAGTGATTTTGGCGCGGAATTGGATTCACTGGCGGATGTGGTAAGCTTCGGCATTGTGCCGGCGTTTTTAAGTCTGAAAATTATTGCGCATCTTCTGGCAGTCACGGCGGGCGAATTGATCAATCCGCTGGCGCAAAATGTGGATGGGCGTTTTTTCTGGATGATCGCGGCGATTTACGTGGCATGCACCGCGCTGCGTCTGGCGCGATTTAATGCCCATAACGCGCACAGCGTGGAATCGCATTTGATATTTCGTGGATTGCCCTCGCCGGGGGCGGCGGGCGTGGTGGGGGCTACGGTCATATTCTTCGAGGCCTTGCGTCCCAATGCCTCGCATTTTTTGCCATTTCGCGTGCCGGATTTTGTGCAATCCGCTGTGGCCGGGGCGTTTCCGTATTTAATGCCGGTGATTTTGCTGGCGCTTTCCGCGTTGATGGTCAGCAGAATTGAATATCCCCATTTGATTAACCAATATTTGCGCGGGCGGCGTCCGTTTTCCTACATTGTGCGATTGGTGCTGCTGGTGCTGCTGTTTTTTTGGCAGCCGCAACTTACCGCCTTGCTGGGCATCTATTGGTACGCTTTTTATCCGGCGGTGAAGGCGGTAATGCACCGCATCCTATCCCGCAACAAGCCCGAAGCACCGGAGCCACCGGTTTCAGTCGAACAATAACAGCGCAACAAATCGCAGGGTGGCCAGAGGGGCCAGGTTGAAACCAGTGTGTGTCGTGTGGGATGAAAGGAGCTCACCATGGAATGACTTGCTTGCGATGTAGCGGCATGGGCGTGATGACCGGGCAACCGGCGTGACGAAGCTCCGTGTGCGCGAAGCCATGAGCCGTAACGCTAGCCCAAGGTTCGCACTTTGGCACTAAAAAAGGCTCTGGCGCTCAACCAGGGGAAAAAGTCTGTACCATAAACTCATGCGGAACTCAGAGATTTTGTACCTTCATGAACGGTGCCCGGCCCGCCGCGACACGCCATTTCTCCATCACCCGATTTCCCCGGTATTGCTGCGGCGATCATCGAATCATAATCGCATCGTGGACGCAGCTTCAGTGCAGCACCAGGTATAGCGTAGTGGGCGGCAGGTGAATGGTTGTTGTGTCGGCGTGGTGCTGGACCGGTACGGACGCCACGGCGTATCCGGCTGGACTTAGCAACTTAGCACCATGGATGCTGGGATTGTCAAGAGTAACCGTGGCGTCAATATTTTTTACCTGCCAGGGGTTGTTGCCAGTGGTGATGATCTTCCGCCCTTGAATAACTTTCCCTTTATCCGAAAATCGCATCGGCTGGCTCCGCCAGCCAACGGGGCGGGCGACGGTGCCAACCTGAACCAGAATCCGGTGGCTGATACTTAACGGAAGGTCGTCCATGGAGACAACGAGAATTGACGCATACTTATTGGAGCATTGGATCGTGGTATCGGCCAGACGAAATCGCCGGTTCTTGGCACGCGAAAAAAAACCGACCGCTCCCTGGGCCTTGGGAGTGTTGAGGGTGCAGAGACCAACGCGATAATTCAGATGAATCTGGCCGGTATCGCTGACAACTGTTCCGCGGTTGGTGTGAATATAACGGGATAGATCAGTTACATAACTTTGAGCCGGATTTCCGTCATAGCTGACCCGCACCGGCCCCACCAAAAACGCCAGCGGATTAACCGCCTTTTTGATATTGGAATCCGGGGCGATATTGTTGATGTCGCGATTGGGATCATAATGGGAGCCTTCCGCAATGATCGGTGTGCGCCGCTGCCACAAATCCGTGAGGCTGCGGCGTTCGATAACCGCAGGTGCGCCGCGCCGAATGTAATCGCGGCGAAACATCAACGCCGCAGCCGGGAACTGGCCGATCTGTTCAGGTGTGGCGATCGACCACTCAAACATCGGATGCCACCAGGGATTGTTGGTGGGGGCGAAGGGTTGATGCCACTGGTTATGGATTGAAAACCAGTTAAAACCCGCCACCCCGGTAAGCGACGTATATGCGGCAACGAGAAACGGTCCCTCGGCCTGATATTTATCCGGGGCCACCCATTGGCCTTCCATAACAACCATCGGATAACCCATGACCTGCTTGAGATTCACCGGGATGGAGCGCGGATGCGTCAGGCATGAAAAATTTGTATATAAGTCGCCGGGCATGATGGCCCATGCGGCATTTTTCCCGATATGGAGACCCGATGTGTAACGATCAATGGCCAGAACATTGCCGGCGGTATATGTCCATCGCTCGACATCATTGAGCAGCAGCGGATCCACCGTTACCCAGTTTCCGGGATTAATTAATTGCCTGGCCCCCAGAGTATTGTGGATATAAGCCGCCATCTTCTGGTTGAAGCGATACATGGTGCGGGCAAAAAAATGGAGTTGGTCGGCCAATCGCAGGGCCATACCGCCGGTTTCATGCTGTGTCCAGAACCAGTTGATAAACATACCGGCGATGCCGTGGGCAAAATCATCGCCCGGCGCATGAACGCCATGCCACGCTTTGAGGGCGTTATCCAGCGATCCATATTTTTTAATGAGCCAGCGGGCGTAGATGGCTTCTATTTCAAGGCGCTGCGCATTTTCTTTCGATGGAATGCTGATGATGTCCTGCATATTCCAAAACAGCATGGAGTCTTCATTTTGCAGCGAAATAATCGCTACCGCCGGATCGCGGCCCAGTGGAATTCCCGTATATGGATTGGGGCGAGTCAAGAGCGCCCGCATCCAGGCTTTGTATCCACGCTGCATGGTGGGATCCCAAAACAGCAATGACATCGCGGATGTGGGATTACCGGGAACATGCCAGGATTTTTGAATATGATCCCGCGAAACCGCTACGGCCCAATAAGGACAAATCGTCGTATAAATCCCCTGACGTTTCATGGCTGCGACCAATTTCCAGACCTGATGCAGCACCGTGGTGTTCACATCGGTTATCCGCGAACCGGGCTGCACGGGCGCAAGCGTGCCGTGAAAGCGCACCATGTTAACGCCATACCGGGCGAGAAATCGGGCGGCATTTTCCGTGGCGTTAAACCCCTTTAAATCACCGGCAAAACTGGTAACCCCCCAGAAGCGAATGGGTTTGCCGTCACCGCGGACAAATCCATAACCGTTTTTGGACACGCGGATAAACCCATGCTCTCCGGCGATTTTTTCATTGAGATATCGGAGATTGAGCAAGGGGGATCCCTGCCCACGGCCTGTGGGATTAAAGAGCCATGAATTGGTGCTCCTGCCGGCCGCCAAGCTGGCCGAACTACCTGAAAGAATGGAAAGGCTGACAATCAGAACAGCTATGAAGCGTTGTTTATTCATTAATTATGCCC
>JAKATV010000065.1 GCA_021818565.1 Planctomycetota bacterium | reverse complement strand
TCGGAATGCTGGCCAACGTGATATTGTAAATAAGAGCAAGCGAGCGAATTTATGACGGACTATATTGTACTTAATGGGCACATTACACCGGTGGAAGATGCGAACATTTCTTCCTTCGATGCGGGATTGCTTCATGGTGCAGGACTCTTTGAGACTCTTCGCGTGCTCAACGGCACAGCGTTAAATCTTACAGACCATCTGCAACGGCTTACCGAAAGTGGTCAGTGTCTTGGTCTGGATATTCAAGTTGATCCGATTATCGTCAACGGCTGGATAGCGGATTTGCTGGAGTTGCACAACATGCGTGACGCCCGCGTGCGCATCACCGTTACCCGCGGCGATACACGGGAAACCAGCGACCCGCAGTTAACCACCGTACTGACGGCAATTCCCTTTGAGCCCTATCCGGCGGCTTTGTATGAAAATGGCATGGCCGTGATTATTTCCCAATATGCGCAAAATCCGATGGGGCCGCTTACGGGGCATAAATCCACCAGCTATATGGATCGCCTTTTGGCTC
The DNA here is from genome assembly GCA_021818565.1 of Planctomycetota bacterium. GTDB lineage: Bacteria > Planctomycetota > Phycisphaerae > WQYP01 > WQYP01 > JAMDCX01. Next base: position 4,111 of record JAKATV010000065.1, on the reverse strand, counting down.
TACGGGAAGCCCGCATGGTTCATGCCGGTGAAGCGCTCTGGTTTACCAACGCTGATAAAATATTAGCCGAGGCCTGCGTCAGCAATATCTTTATTGGTTTTGCGGATGGTACTTTTGCCACACCGCCAACCCAATTTCCCGTGCCGCTGGCTTTGCCGATGGATGGCAAGGCGGGGAGTTTTGTGCCGCGTTTGGCGCTGCCGGGAATAACCCGCAAGCATGTTCTGCGATTGTGCGCGGAAAATGGTATTTCCGCTGCGGAAAAAATGATGACCATCCACGATGTGCTTTCCGCTAAAGAAATATTTCTGACCAACGCTATAATGGGTGTAATGCCTGTAACGCATATTGAGGGTCACACGGTGGGAATCGGAAAACCGGGGCCGCTGACACAGTGTCTGGCTGGTTTATACAATGCGTTTATTCAGGAGCAGAGCCATGGCCCAACGCATTAAATCCTCGAAGGCCGGGAGAAAAGTATCGCTCCCACGGGCTTCCTTGCGTTCAAACTTGGCACAGGCGGACGCTTTCAACGGCGTCGCCACTGTGCAAACTATTCTCGATTATCTCAATACCGTAATTCCCCCGCATTTTGCCCAGTCGTGGGACAAAGTTGGACTGCTGGTCGGCCCCCGCAGAGAGATATGTGAACGTCAGAGGATTCGGAAGATTCTCATCGCGTTGGATTTAACCGCTCCCGTGCGCGATCAATGTATTTTTCAGAAATTTGATCTGCTGATCTGCTATCATCCCCCGATCTTCAAACCAATTGATCGGTTATGTGTCCAAGGAGATACACCGGCTGATTTGGCGGTGGAACTGGCACAAAATAAAATCTGGATTTACAGCCCGCACACTGCTTTGGATGTCGCCCAGGGCGGAACCAATGATGTTCTGGCGCAGGCATTGGGTTTATCGCCGCGTGGATCGCTCATATTGCCACCGCCCGCCGAGAAACACCTGAAGCTTGTGGTATTTGTGCCGGAGAATCATGTGGAGGAACTGGGATCGGCGGTTTTTGACGCAGGCGCGGGAAAAATCGGTAAATTCAGCCGCTACACGCAATGCAGTTTTCGTACGCCGGGCACCGGCACGTTCTTCGGGGATACCTCCACATCACCGGCGGTTGGCACCAGTGGCCGCTTGGAATTCGTGCGGGAAATTCGCTTTGAAACGATCGTTCCGGAATCGTGCGTGCCGGCGGTAATCGCGGCTGTGCGCCGCGTGCATCCGTATGAAGAACCCGCCTTTGACTTGCTGGTCATGGAGGGGGAAAAAACGGAACCCGGCATGGGCCGCATCGCCGATGTCAATGGTGGGGAAACGCTGAAAACTCTGGCTCGCCGCTGCAAAAAGATGCTGGCCTTAAAATCCGTGCGCGCGATTGGGGCCGAAAACCGGCGTATTAAAACCGTTGGCATCATGGCCGGCAGTTGCGGCACGCTGCCGCTGCAAAGCGCTAACAAGCTTGATTGCATGATCACCGGTGAATTAAAACATCATGATCTGCTGGCGTTTCAAGCCAAGGGTATGGCGGTTATTATGCTGGGCCACGCTGAAAGTGAAATCCCGGTGCTCTCTAATCTGGTAACGCGGTTGTCAGCGGCCTTTCCCGCCTGCCACACCAGATTAGCCAAAACATAGGCAGCGTATAAGGTGTTAAAAATCAGCGTTTGGGGCCCATGGTACCGTCGGAATCAGCAAGTTTATGGTTATTCAACGGCAAGGTTATGCGGAAGGTTGTGCCGCCTCCGACGCGCGAGGTGGCCTCAATTTTTCCGCCATGTTCATCAACGATTTTTTTGGTTACCGCCAAGCCCAATCCGGTACCTTTTTGTCCCTTGGTGGAATAAAACGGTTGGAAAATCTGCTTGAGATTCTTCGGCGAGATACCCACGCCGTTATCCTGGACTTCAATAATGGCGTTCTGGCCCGCCGCATCAACATCGCTGGTAAGGGTAATAACCCCGCGACCGGATTCGACCGCGTCCAGAGCATTGGTTAACAGATTCAGTACCGCCTGATGGATACCGTCGGCATCGGCCGGAACCGGCGGTTGATCTTTATTTATTTCCGTCAGGAGCGTGACTTTTTTGTCATGGGCCTGCGTGGTCATCAGTTCCAGGCATTCGCCCAGCACATACGCCAGATTGGTCAATTCAAAGCTTGGCGTGCGCGGCTTGCTGTATGCCAGCATGTTCATTGTCAGCGCCTGTACTTTGTCCAAATTGCGCTGCAAAATTCCCCACCCCATGCGGATTTGGGCAATATCGCTGCTTTTCAGACCCATATCCACCACATCGGCACCACCGCGCATGCCCTGAAGAATGTTTTTAATGGAATGCGATAAGGAAGCAACGGTCTGTCCAGTGGCGGCCAGACGTTCCTGCTGCACGTTTTCATGATAAAGCTGGGCAATTTCAATCGCCAGGCCGGTTTGTAATCCAATCGCTGTCAAAAGCCGCAGTTGGTCCGGCGTATACGAATAATTGGCCACGCTGGAGTCGATATGCAAAACGCCCAGTTGTTTTTCCCGGCCCTTAATGGGCACGCAAATCGCCGACCGGATGGCCATATTATGAACCGACTTGCCTTTGAGAAATCGTTGATCGGTCATGGCATTACTGGAAAGTACGCCCTCATTTTTCGCCAGCACATGGCGAATAATCGTTTGACTTACCGCAATTTTTCCAACCTGCTCTTCATCACGATAGCGCACGACCACGGGAACAACCTGGCCCGATTCCTGATCCAGCAGGCCGATAAATCCGCGATCGGCCCGCAGTTGTTCAAATACCAGATCCATCACTTTATTAAGGAGTTGCTGCTGATCAAAGACACTGGCAATGGCGCTGGAAATTTGTAAAAGCACACGGAAGTGGGCCATGGCCACCTGAGAGGGTTCAGGTGCCGCGAGAATAACCGAATCATCACTGCTGGGAACCGTGCTGATAATGGAAGAATCGCCGGGATTGCCTTCAGGGGCGGCATCCACTTCATCGCTGGATGCCAGATTCACACTATGGACCGGTGCTCCGAAGACCATCAGGGTTGAACCCAGGCGAATCTGATCACCCACCTTAAGCTTCGAGGATTTATTAATCCGCACGCCGTTGACAAATACGCCGTTGGCCCCGCCCTCATCGTAAAGCACCCAGGAGTTATCACTCCATTCCAACCGCGCATGGCGGCGGGACACGGTCAGATCCGCCAGGGGAACCTGTTCGCTGGCCCGGCCCAATAACACCGGCTCATTGGCACTGAAGTCAAATTGCCGGCCCTTATCTGGGCCTTGCAACACGTATAAGAAAAGCTCTGCCACGGACAGAAAACCCAATGGACAACAAAACAACGCATACCTGCGAAATCATTTTACGGTGTTTATGAATTTTTTGATAGCCAGATTAATCCAATTCCATTTTTATTGAATCGGGCACGCTTCGGCAATTGGCTTGCCGGCCGTGGAAAACAACTCCCGCAGTCTCTTAACGCGCTGGAGGCCTTCACGATAAAGCTGCTCAAAGAGTGTTTTTACCTGCCCGCTGGTCGCTACGGCAGCATAGCGGCTGTAAAAACTGATGGAACGTTTTTCGCTGGCCACAATTAATCGCATCGCTTCATCAAATCGCTCATCATCGCGCGCGTCAACAAGCCGCGGCCCCACGCAGACCAGGCTTTTATCCTCAGCGGTTAGAAAAAAGCAGGCCGTCGGAAAAAGCTGGGTTAAAAGCGATTGGACGGCCTCCCGCTGGGCATTTTCCTGGCGGACCATTTCCTGAAACGCTTCACGCAGCGAATCCGTAGCCGATTTTTCCGTCAGGATGATATAACGATAAGCCGAGACCGATTCGCCATACGCGGCAATCGCCAGCGCCTTATCATCGCCAATTCGTGCGGCATCAAGATGCGGCAGTCGTTTAACCATAATCCCCATGATACCAGAATTTCGCCCGAATCTCATATAGCAACACGCTACGGTGGGTGTCGCGGGGGTGGCAATTTTTTCGGGCGACCTCATCCGTGATGTTAGGCGTTACATTTAATGTGCCGCCGCGTCGCGAAAAGCTCGCCCACAGCAACCGACGGTTCCGGAATCATCGGCGCGATCCTC
>JAKATV010000493.1 GCA_021818565.1 Planctomycetota bacterium | reverse complement strand
CCCTCCGCAAATTGTCTTTCCACCAGGCGCGCCGAAAGGCGCTGACGAACTTGAATCTTTGGCCGCAACTCAGGAGCGTTCCCGGGTAATATTGGCGGCCATGGCGCTCTAACTCATCCGAACCCGTCCGATGACGGATAAACAAACCTCTCGCTCCCTCCATGGGGAAATCAAGCCACAAAATTTTTCTCATACGGGCGAATACCGCGAACCATAAGCTCAATCGTGAGACCCATGGATTGCTGATTTTGAATTGCGTCAGCACGCGGATTAAATTTCGCCTCTTCTCTTGTGCAGTGTTTCAGTCGATATGTGTCTGAATCCTTGTTACCTGCACAGTTAATGTATCGGCAGATACGCCCCGGAAGCACAGAAAAAATTCGCGATTTTCCCCAGCAAATTCACAGGTTCCAATAACATTACGCCCTGATAAAACTTCGCCGGTAAAAAGGCCGGCCAAGCATCTCAGAACGCCCGAGTCGGTAGAAGGTGTCGCCGGGTGCGACCGGCGACCAAAATATCAGTGATAGCGATTCCGACGCATTCGAGCTTTTATGTGCTCATGCAGCGCTTAACTATTATCTCGCCATGCCCACACGTGATCTGGGCAATTTTTTTCGGGCGGGGTGAATATTGTTGTTTAGTGGGTGGGATCGCGCCAATGATATCCGGAAGTGTCGACTGCGGCGGGCGAATTTTTAGCGGCGCGGCGGCACATTAAATGTGCCGGCGGACATCGCGGATGAGGTCGCGCGGGAAAATTGCCCCCCGGGCTATCTGGGTAATTTTTCATCCACCGTGTCCGGCCATGCGTATAATGGGGTGACTTGGTGAAGTGCACTGTAAAAAGTCGAGCCGGCATTTTGCCGGCATAAGTATGAATAAGTTGTTGCGGTGATGCTGATGGTGGTCATCAGTACGCTAAAACAAGGTCTCTTTTTGTGGAGTTGCGTTATGAATCGCAAAATTATTTCCGGTATCGCAGGTTTATTGGCGGTCAGCGCCATGTCCGTCAGCGCGTTTGCCGTGACAACCAAATCCGTCACGGTCAAGGGCCAACTGCTGGATATGAAGTGCTACTCGGCTCTGGGTGCCACCGGCCGCGCCCATGGCAAAACATGTGGGAAGAAATGTCTGAGCTCAGGCATTCCGGCCGGCATTCTGGTTCATGGTCACGCTTGGGTGCTGGCTACGAATTCTCGCCCCCTGGCTCCTTATGTGGGCCTGAATATTGAAGTCATGGGCAAAGCCAATGCCAAGGATCATGTTCTGGTTCCATCCATGATCAAGGTTGATGTGCACGGCCATTGGAAAACCATCGTCGGCAAAGGCGCTATGGCCGGGATGCCCGGAATGTAACGTTTCCGGCCAGACGCGGTTTGGCTTAATAAATCAGCAGGCCTCCGGGGCGAACCCCCGGAGGCCTTTTTTTTAAGCTGTTACATTACCACAGAATAAACTGCGGCGGTCGTCAGCGTTTCAGGGCCTCCGAGTTTGGCATCCGTGCAGGGCTGCAAGTTAATAACGGTATTTAAGTGAATATCTGCCGAGGAGCTTCCCACCAACACTTTCAACGTTCCCGGTTGGAGCACAAATTTGCGCTGCGCTTCGTGCCAGTACCATAGCGCCTGCTCGGTATAAGGAACGGTGAATTCCACGCGTCGGCTTTCGCCGGGTTTAAGCTCCAGGCGTTGAAAGCCCACAAGCTGCTTGATCGGCCGCTTGACTGGAGATGCGGGTGCCTGCACATACAGTTGCGCCACTTCCGCGCCGGCGTACAAGCCGGTGTTGGTTATCACGGCTGAAACCACAACCGATTCACCGGCACCGAGTGTGGCCCTTGAAATAGCAAGGTCGCTGTACTTAAAGCTCGTGTAGCTTAAGCCATACCCAAACGGATACAGTGGTTGGCCTTCAAAGTACATGTACGTGCGGCCTTTCATAATGTCGTAGTTATGGAATGGCGGGAGTTGATCCACCGACTTGTACCACGTACAGCAGGTTTTGCCGCCCGGGTTGTAATTTCCAAACAAAACGTCGGCAATAGCGGTTCCCTGAGCCTGTCCGGCGAACACGGCCGATACAATGGCCGGAAGGTTCTCCTGTTCCCAATTAACGGCTACTGTATTGTTGCTGGAGATGACCAGCACGGTTTTTGGATTGGCTTTGAAGCACGCTTGAATTAATTCGTGCTGTACCCCGGTGAGTTTGGTATTTTTGCGATCATGCGCTTCAGCATCCACCTGTTGATCCACGCCGCAGACCATGATGACCACATCGGCACTTTTTGCGGCGTCTACCGCCTCGGCGAACATCGTGTCATTTTTCGGGCCCTCCACCGTGCAGCCCGGCTTGAAGACCACCACCGGCTGACCCGGCCGGGGTTGCGGCTTGGGAGGCGCGGTAACAGGCTGAAGCTGGAACCATTCAACATTGCACATGGGGCCGCCTTTGCGCCCGGCGAATTTGAAAAATACTTTATGTTTTCCGGTTATGCCGCTGATAGCGGCGGAAACCGTCGTCCAGTGTTGCCAGCCGCCGGTGCGCGGCACCGTCAGAGTCGCGATTTTGCTGCCATCCAGCGAGTCGATATGGACATAAATAACCGCTCCACCGCTGGGGCTGGAAACGCGAATGGCAATATGATTTTTACCGGTAAAATCCTGGGGCTTGTATTGCACCCACGCCCCATCGTCAATCCAACCAATGTTCACACCGCCTTCGCTGGAAGCTTGCGTTTGCACGCCCGCGCTGACCGCTTGGAGTTCCTGCGGCCAAACGTGCTCATGCGGGAGATAAACCGACGCCCCCAGAGCGTGGGCAATGCCCTCATACGGTGAAATACGCACAAATGGCGAGCCACTGTAGCCGCCAAGATGGCACTGCCCCGCGGTAGGCCCGATGACCGCGACGGTTTTGAGATCTGATTTTTGCAGGGGTAAGAAATTGTTGTCATTCTTCAGCAAAACAATGGATTGCCGTGCGGCTTTCAGCGCCAATTCCCGATGAGCCGGCGAATCAACCACATCAAAGCCGATGCTGTTATAGGGAACGCTTTCCGGAGAATCAAATTCCCCAAATAGCACGCGGACGGTCAACAGGCGTGTAACCGCCCGGCTGATATCCGCTTCACTGACAAGCTCATCCGCCACAGCCTTGCCCAGATGTTTAGGCAGCGTATCGCCGCAATTAAGATCGCAACCGGCCTGCATGGCGGCACCAGCCGCCTGATGCAGGGTAGGCAGGTAATGGTGCGGATTGAAAATGTTATATATGGCGTCACAGTCGGACGTGACATAACCGCGAAAACCCCAGCGATCCCGCAGCAAACTGGTCAAAAGAAAGCGATCAGCGCTGCAGGGGACCCCGTTAATAGCGCTGTACGCACTCATAAAGGTAAACACGTCGGCATCCAAAGCGCAGGTGCGATACGCCCGTGTGTAATATTCCCAGAAATTCCGCGGGCTTACTGAAGCGGAAACACTGGTGCGATCATCATCGGTATTGTTGCAGATAAAATGTTTGGCGCACGCGGTGGTTTTCAGGTACTTGGGATTATCCCCCTGCATGCCCTTAATGACGTTTACCGCCCAAGTTCCCGCAAGGCATGGATCTTCTCCCGGCGCTTCTTCACAACGCCCCCACCGCGGGTCACGATGCAAATTCAATGTTTGCGGCGAATAATAAGCTAATCCGACATTTTCTTTTTTGTTGTAGGCCCGCGCCTCATCCGAGACCGCGGTATATACCTCCAAGGCCAAGGTTGGGTTCCACGAGCAGGCCATCGCCAGCGGCAGCGGGAAGCTGGTCACGGGACCACCGCGCACCAAGCCGTGCAACGCTTCACCGGAATAGTAATTATATGCCGGCAGGCCAATGCGTTTGATGGCCGGAGCCTGGTTGCCGGTCTGGGCGATTTTTTCCGCCAACGTCATTTTGGCTACCATGGCGGCAGCGCGCTGCCAGGCTTTTTTATAGGCTGCTTCGGATATACCGACACGCTCGGATTCAGGCGAACCAGCCATAAGATCTGCGTTTCCCTGCGACTGCTGTGCGCACCCGGCCAGAGTCGCTGCGCCAACGGCCGTTGCCCCGGCAAGAAAAGCCCTGCGATTGATACTATTTTTGACGACCAGTGAATCTGACATGCGTTTCTCCTGAACAAAGGAACATCATTATCATACGTCGCGCTAATTTATTTGCCCGAATCTCTTTCACCAAAGAGTTCGTTACCCGGGGTTGTTTGGTATGATATTGTGCCGACATACAACCCGCAACAGTGCCGCCTCATTGCATGCTTCATGGCAGCCTGCGGGCAGTCGCGGGGTAGCGGGGGACGCGGCAATTTCTCCGGGCAGGCGGCACATTCGACGGCATAAATGCCGGCGCTAAGAGAATGGTCGGTCTTGGAAACTCGCACGGCAGGGGCTTGCACGGATTTATTGCCATGCCAGTCTCGGGGCGACCTTCGGGGCAACGTCGGGAAAATTAATCTAGTGCTCTGTCACACCTAAATATTAGGATTGATTGGCCGCAAAGGCCCCAGATGCAAGAAGCAGCGGCGAAAACCGGGTCCGTAGACCCCTTGAGCTGCTGCGACGCCGCAGATGGGGCGTTTGCGGCCAACCCCGCGGGG
>JAKATV010000180.1 GCA_021818565.1 Planctomycetota bacterium | reverse complement strand
ACCGAACGGCCTTATATCAATCCCGGCGTACCGATCGTGTGGACCGGTTCGGACACGCCCGCCATTGAATCGGCCGCGATTCTGGATCCCCATGGCCTGATCCATTCGGTAACGCCCCAACTTATTGCCGGTGGACACTATCTTGTGACGTGGGGCCACACCGGGTTGCCGGGGTTGTACACCCTGTCATTCAAACCCGGGAAAAGTCGGGCCAAGGTCTACTTCAATGTAAACATCAACCGCAGTAATTTAAATCCCGCCGTACTTTCCCCCACGGACATGCAGTGGCTTACAAGCCACGATTATATTCGCAAGCAAATTAATACCCATGAGATCGCCGCGGCATTGGGCACGGTGACCCGCAATTTCAGCCTCTGGCCGATTTTGGCGATCTTGGTGTTGCTGATGTTGCTGGTGGAGACATGGTTATGCCGGAACATGGCACAGTTGACTCGCCCGGCAGACTTGCCGGCGAACGAATTACCGGCGATGAGTCTTTTGTAAATTAGAAGAAGGAATTCACTGTTGGCCAAAGCGCCCGTACAATCTCCCGACCATCCTATGCATCTGATGCTCCATGCGGTTATGCCGCTGTGGCTGTTGGGGATTATTGCCCTGCTGTCTGTAGCTTTAATTATCTATATGTATCAACAGCAACGGGACCTGGCACCACCGCGTACCATTATCGCATTAACGCTGCTTCGGACGGCCATGGTGCTGTTAGCACTGCTGACGCTGGCCGGCCCCGCTCTGCAATGGACGCGCACGGAAACGTCGCCGGGGCAGCTCTGGCTGTTATTGGATCACAGTAAATCCATGGGCGTTCGGGACCGACAGGCGGGGCAGGTGTATGCGTTGCGCTGGGCCTGCGCACTGGGCCGCGTGCCGGGCTACAGCGATGCGCTGGATCGCGGGCTGGCGCAGCTTAGCGCCCTGTCGCAGCAGCTACGTATAATCAAGGAGCGGGAAAGCCATTTCCGCGCTGTGTCACGCCCGCAGGCACAACGGCAAAATCGCAAAAGCATCGCCGCCCTGCGCAGTTGGAATAGCCGTCTTCATTCCCTGATTGACCAATTATCACGCCACGCGTCCGCTTCGGAAGTTGCCAATCAGTTGCGACAAATTTCCCGAAAAGTTCGGCATGTTTCTCAAGCTGTGGATACAGGCTCCGGCACGACCTTGCCCGCCGCGAAAGCCTACGCGGCGGTAAATATTCAACTGGGCACCGCCCTGCGGGTTTTGCAACAGGCCGCACGAAGTGCCGATCAAGCCTATCTGGCGGCCCATAAGTCCAATGTAACGCTTCAGGCCCAGCTTCGGCATGTGCGAAACATGACCCGCGCACAATTGGCGGCAGACATTATCACGCAACACAGTCCCGGAGGAACACCGGCGATTGCTAACCTGCTGCGGAAGGACGCAGTGCATCTGATCAGCTTTGCGGGGACCGCCTATAGCGCGGAATTTCCCAGCTACGGTCATACCAAATCCGTGGTGCGAAATAATCTTAACCCCACCGGCAACAGCACCAATATCAGCCAGGCGTTACTGACTGCCGCGTCACGTATTGAACGTTCACGCCGGGCGGATATTCTGCTGGTTTCTGATGGTCGGCAAAATGTCGGATCCAATCCGTCCGAAGTCGCCCGGCTTCTGGCGATCCATCATGTGTCGGTCTATACCTTATGTATCGGATCAGATCATGCGGCGGCCGGGGCATCCATTGATTCCATTCATGCACCGCAATGGATATATAAACATCAATATCTTAAGGCGACCGCCGTTATCCATCTGCGTTCATTGGCCGGTAAGCCGGTCACGGTGGAATTGCTGCGCCACGGACACGTGCGATCGCGAAAAGTGATTCTGACGCATCGGTCCGATGCGTATAAATCTGTCCGATTCAAGAATCTGCCGCCCGGTCCGGGTGTCTACGCCTACACACTGAAAGTTCTGCCGGCGGCCAATATGCGCACCAGTGTTGAACGCCGCTTTCGTGTGACCGTGCGACGGGATAAACTCCAAGTGCTGCTGATTGACGGCCAACCGGGATGGAATTATCAGTATCTGGTGAATTATTTTTCACGCAGCCATCGTGTGCATTTGCAGGCGGTACTGTTGCATCCGGCGACCATTGCGGGGGTTACCCCCCCGCCGCCGGTGGTCGCATCACCAAAAAATTCCAGCTATCTGGCCCAGCAACTGCCGGCGGGACGCAAGGCATGGGAAGCCTTTGACGTTATTATCCTCGGTGATATTCCGGGCAATACGCTGTCACCGGAAGCCCAGCAAGGCATCACGTATGCCGTGCAAAGCAAAGGCGCGGCACTGGTCATCATGGCAGGTCAGCAATACATGCCGCGGGACTGGGGCAATCAACCCCTGGGAAAACTTTTCCCCATTAAATTCAATGCGGTGTGGCCGGCGGCACTGTTGCGGCAGCAGAATGACGGCGGATTTCTGCCGGCATTAACCGTCCAGGGGGCACAATCGAGTCTTTCACAATTGGGAGTGGATCAACGCAGCGACAGCACCATCTGGCAGTCCATGCCGCGCTGGTACTGGCACAGCGCCTATACGCACGCCCGCGCTGATGCGCGCGTCTTGTGGGTTATTTCCGGTGGCGGCCATGGAAATTCGGGTAACGCCGGAGGCGTGCAGGCCTTTCAGGCAGCCCGCCGCAGGGCCTTGCTCACAACCATGTCGATGGGATCAGGAAGGGTGATGTATCTGGCCAGCAATCAGTTGTGGCGACTGCGATATGTGCATGGCTACAACGTGGAAGATGTATTTCTTGGCCAACTGCTGCGCTGGGCTTCGGGGTCGCAATTGCCGGCGGGCGGCAAATTCGTTCGCTTCGGCACCAATCACTCCAGTTATAACCCGGGGAGAAAAGTTCTGGTCCAGGCACGCGTTCTCGATGATCAGTTGCTGCCGGAAGCCCATGTGCATTTTCAGGCGGTGGCGACCGCGATTGCCGCCAAGTCCAACAAAGCATCAGGCCCCACCGCCCCGGAAGTATTTTCCGCCGCCATGGTGCCGCAGGCCGGCGTACCGGGCTATTACAGCGGCAGGATTACCGGCCTGCCCCCGGGACGATATCGCATCACCCTCAAGGGGTCCGGCGTAAACCGGCGTATGCTTGATGACCCCACGGCAACAGTCCGCTCATTAAATATCCGTGTAAAGTCCGCCGGCAATCTTGAAATGATCAACACCACCAGCGACCCAGCAGCCATGCGGCAAATTGCCCGCGCCGGGGGCGGCGTTGCCCTGCCCGGCCCATTTGCCGATATTCTGGCGCAGTATATGCCACCGGTAAAACAGGTTATTAAAATTCCGGAAAGCAACAGTCTTTTCGCCCACCCGCATAGTGCGTCCACATTCTGGCTGCACGTTCTGTTCATGCTGGTGTTTATCACACTGCTGACCGCCGAATGGCTGCTGCGAAAATCCGCCGCAATGGTGTAGCAGGCGGTCGAGGTTTGGATTTCAAGTTTTGATTCACCCCGGAGGCCGCAGAGGCAAACGGAGGACGGCCCGCGCGGATGAAAAAAGACGATCCACAACTTTTCTGAATGTTCCACAGGGATATATTTGCTTTTTTTCTTTGGATATACTTTAATCCATCGTCTGCGTGCTGGGAGTCTGGCAGGCAGAAGAGGTGTGGCAGAGCAGTGTTAAAGGAAAAGCGTACTAATTGCTCATGTTTTGGAGAATTTCGTGAGGCAAAAAATCAATCAAGGTTTGCCCAGACTGATCGTACTATCCATTTTGTTCGGCATTTTGGCCGGACGAAACCCTGGTGCCCGCGCTGCGGAACCGATTCGGGCTGCCGAAAATAGTCCCGCCGGACAATTGACCGCTTACGCCCTGCAACGGCGGTTGCAGCACGCGATGACCAAAGCCGGATGGTGGCGGCAGATCGTTCGACAACCCAATGGGCGATTGCATCATGCTTATCTTATTCCCGGATCCATGTATTACGAGCTATTTGACTGGGATACATATTTTATGGGCCTGGCGTTAAGCTATAGCCATCGCGGCCAGAGCCTCGCCGGTTCGGTGGAAGATTTTCTTCATTTTACCGACCATGATGATTCCTACCGGGGTTATACTCCGCGCGAAGTCGATGGAAAGCATTTTTTCGCGCTGCCGGAGATGTGTAAGCCCTTCCTCGCGCAGATGGCCCTGCGCGCGACGTTAACCTTGCACAACGTATCCTGGCTGAAGCCATATTATCCGCGGCTTGCTGACACGTTGTGGTATTGGCGACATGCCCGAAGGTCCTCCGATGGACTTTTCACCTGGTTTGACGGGGTGGAAAGCGGCACCGACAACAGCCCGGCGGTGTTCACTGTACCGCCTGACCGCACCGAAGGGGTGGACTTGGCTTGTTATATTTACCGCGAATATCTGGCTATGGCTGATCTGGCGAGCTTGTTGGGAAAACCCGCGGATGTTCGGCTTTACCAGCAACGCGCCGCAAAACTTAAACGCCTGATTCAAAAGAGACTGTGGGATGCCAGCGCCGGCACATTTTATAATCGCAACAGCCGCACCGGCGCATTTATCCGCGTGCCGGAATGGACCAATCTGGTGCCGCTGTGGGCCCACGTCGCCACCAGACGGCAGGCCAAG
>JAKATV010000390.1 GCA_021818565.1 Planctomycetota bacterium | reverse complement strand
CCATGCAGCGGCATTACGGCAATGTATTTACCAATTATGGCCGGTAAGAAAAGATCCGACCGTCATATGGATGCTCAAAAAAATAAGTCGGGATCCGGCGTATGCCCCCAACATTCAAAATGATGCCAAGGCGGTGCTGTCCGGCCGTGTGTCCAATGCCATTCTCATTGGCAATCAGGTAACGCACATTCATACTCCCCTACCGAAAGAACCGCAGTGAGTTATTGGGGCTTAATAGGCCGCTGCTCAACCACGGTAAGGTCAAAACCCTCAAGGCCGTGGAGCTTTTTGGGCCGATTGGTCAATATGATTAATTCCCGCAGGCCCAAGTCACGCAGGATTTGCGCCCCCATTCCGAAATCCCGCCGCCCCATGACACCGGAAGTTTCAGCGGAGTTGGCGGGCATTTCAGATTTGCGCATTTCGCGTAATCGAGCCAAAAGCGCCAGGCCACGCGACTCCTGCCGCAGATATACGACCGCTCCTTTACCGGCCTGTTGAATAATTCGTAAAGAGTTCTGCAGTTCGCTGCCACTGTCGGTAAAAGTTGCCGCAAAAACATCGCCCAGCAGATGTTCGGAATGCACGCGTACCAGAACCGGATCAGTTTGAATAACGGATTTGCCCGTGGCCGGGTCGATAGCGCCCACCCCGCCAGTGGTAATAGCCAGGTGCAACAGCGGGTCATTGAGGGTTTCATACACATGCAGATCAAACGTACCGAAGGCGGTCTTCAGTTCCGTTGACTCAATGCGTTTTACCAGCGCATCACGCTGCAGACGGTATTGAATAATATCCGCATTGCTGCACATTAGCAGACCGTGTTTGCGGCAAAATTTCTCCAACTCCGGCAGCCGGGCCATGGTGCCGTCTTCCGACATAATTTCAATGATCACGCCGGCAGGATACAGTCCGGCCATTTTTGCCAGATCCACCGACCCTTCCGTTTGCCCCGCCCGCTCCAGCACACCGCCGGGTCTGGCGGTCAAAGGGTTAATGTGTCCCGGACGGCAGAGATCCTCCGGACCGCAGTTGGGATTAATCAGCGTCTGGATGGTCAGTGCACGTTCCGCCGCTGAAACACCCGTTGTAATTCCCAAGCGCGGATGAGCATCAACGGATACGGTAAATGCGGTGCCTAATGGCGCGGTGTTATAAGCGGCCTGCGGGTATAAGGCCAATCGTCGGCAGTCCTCGGGAGTCATGGCAACGCACAAAACGCCCCGCGCTTCTTTAAGCATAAAATTCACAATCGCCGGTGTGATAAACTGCGCTGCACAGACTAAATCACCTTCGTTTTCACGATCTTCATCGTCCACTAGAACGATCAATTCACCGCGTTTTAACGCCGAGAGCACCTCTTGAATTGGAGCAAATTCCATTGTCAGATTATCTCCGCCGATAGTCCTTTAAATCCGCATCGGCATGCGGCATGTCGCCGGGCACGAGCATTGGCGTTAACGTTATCATAACGTGATTTCAGCGTCTTAAAAGAAATTGCCTGCCGAGGAGTCGTCTTCTCGGCAGGCAATTATATTCTTCGAACAAGCCACGCCCAGCCCTTAGCTGGGGTTGCAGGCTTTAAGTTGACCAGTGGAACAGGCCGGCGGCGTGGCGATCTGCATTCCCTGTGGAGATTCCAACGGATACCACTTGGAGCCTTTCTTGGGGCTGCGTACCAGAATTCCGCCTCCTTGCATCGCCATTTGCATCATGGCAAAATTGGGCGGCTCGCCCTTGGTCTTCGGGTTACTCTGTTGGGCCTGAAGTTGCTCCATCGCTTTTTTTGCCTGAGCCGAGTATTTTTCCAAATAGGCCAGAGTCTTGTCTGAGCAGGATGAGCAGGAATAGTATTCGGCCCAAACCAGTGTCGGTTTCCCTGTCTTGCCGATTAGCGGCGGATATTTGGATCGTGGCAGAACCTGAACGCTGCCATCCGAGGTGTCATAGTAATAAGCTGTTGTGGGGCCGTAACTGGTGCTGTGGAACATCGTCCGAACGATAAATGCGATTGCCACAATAGCCACCACGGCCGCGATAATGCTCATCACCGCGGAGTTTTCATTGATGGTGTTCCGAAGATTTGACGGCTTGAGCTTCTCTTTCCAGTTGTATGGGAGAATCATATATAGCACCTTCCTAAAAAAACGAAACCAATCACTTACACCAAACAGGCCAGAATAATTGGCCGAAATAAAGCTCTAATTCTCAACGCCGCGGAGTTGCCGGGCATGAATTCATATCCATCCCGATCTCGCACGTCATGACTTTAACACGTTTTTATAAAATTACAAGCTATCATCGGTCATACGGCGTCTACCACCTTTAGCACAACTTCGCATGAAGTCCGGAACGGCAACAGGCTTTCGTTCCTGTGCTGTGCATGTGCTCATGGAACCGGCGGAACGCCGGGGCAATAAGATCGCCATTTGCCATCACACCAAAGAAAAGTATAGTTTCTTTGGCGTGCTGAAAATTGGAGTTACGTCCATGATGCGATTAAATGTAATTATTTTGTCCGCAGTTCTTTTAGCGGCTTATTGCATGCGCCCCGGAAGCGCGTTGGCGGCGGCAACGGCCATTAGAACACCCCACCACATTATTTTAACTAATGGCTTACTGGAAGTATCTATTGCTTTACCCGGCGGCGAGTCGGATGGGATATTTCTTCTGCGGGCCGGCCGAAAAATTCGATTAGCCCAGAGCATGTATTTTGACGCCAATGGCAGCCCCGACATAATTCCAGCATCGCGTTTAAATCAGCAGACAAAAAAAGGCCATTTTGCCTTATTTCATCGGCATGATACCGTTCGAATCGTGCCGGCGGCCTTGCCCGGAGCCGCGGAAGTCGCGGTTACTGTGCGCCCCCACTTCTGGTTCCCCTTCCAGATCAAACTTCATTACATGCTCCCCGCCGGGCAGAGCGCCTTTTACGCCTGGGCCCAGGTTTCACATGCGGATTCAGCCCCGGCGGCAGGATTTGCGCAATGCCGATTTGTCATTCGAAATAGTCGCCAATTTACTCACGCAATCATTAACCACACTCGCATGGGCCTGATGCCAAAAATGGATGTTGTGAAAAAATTAATGAATGTGACCTACCTGCTGCGAAACGGGCACGTCTACACCAAATACGATAATTGCATCTTTGAAGCTCATCATTACCTGCATGGCGTGACCGGCCATGGCTTAGGATTGTGGATGATTTTTGCGTCTAACGAGTATCTCAACGGCGGACCGCTGCGCCAAAATTCAACTGTTTATATGCCCAATGTGATGATCGCGTTATTTCAATCAACGCATTATGGTGCCGGTCCGGTACATGTAAACAAGGGACAGAAATGGTCTAAGTTTTATGGCCCATTTCTGGTATATGTAAATCATGGTAAGTCCATGCGTGCCATGTATGCCAATGCCAAACACCGACAGATCATGGAGGCGGCGCATTGGCCATATAAATGGATACACAATGCGGATTATCCGCTGGCCCGCGGATCTGTTTCGGGAGTTATCCAAACGCCGCACAACCGGCCGGTGGCCGGCGCATGGGTGGTGCTGGCAGCGCCCGGAAAACCCTGGGCCATGCAGGCGAACGGCTACGAATTCTGGACCAACACCAATCGCCATGGCCAATTTCTCATTCAAAAAATTCGTCCGGGAAATTATACGCTCTACGCCACGGGCGCAAATCATTTTGTCAGTTTCCAAAAGCGTGCGGTAACGGTTTCCGCCGGAAGAACCGAGGCCCTGGGCACGCTGGTCTGGAAGCGCCGCATGAAAGGAACCATGCTGTGGGAAATTGGCACAGCGGACCGGTCAACGCGGCACTTCCGGCACGGAAAAAACATCCGCCACTGGGGCAATTTCCGCTGGTATCCCAAAGAATTCCCCGATGATGTGAACTATACCATTGGAAAAAGTACTCCCGGTAAAGATTGGAACTTTGCCCAGTGGACCTGGTATTGCAAAAACCCCTGGTGGGCGATCCATTTTAATTTAGTCGCAAAGCCCACCGGAGTGGCCACGTTGACCCTGGGCATTGCCGCATCCTGCCCGCCGCCCCACCATAAATTGTTGCATTTGCGCGTGATGGTAAATGGGCAAATTGTGCAAAATATCAGCCTGAAAAAATCCGGCATGGCGGTTTATCGCAGCGGCGGACAAGACAGCGATTATCGCATGCACTACGTCCGGTTCAACGCAAATATACTCAAAGCCGGAACCAACACGATCCATCTGGCGCTACAAGGCTCCACGAAATTTCCCAAATCAGCCACGGCCATCCAACACGGTAACGTCGGCGCAGTGATGTACGACGCCATCCGCCTAAGCGATTCCGCCCGATAGGCCGCACGGTCGCACCGAGACAAACCCACTGCGCAACCACCGCGGCCGAATTAAAGCACCGTGCCTATGAAACATAAACAGCACGCAAGCAGCACGCTTTAAGTTTTTTTCATCTTGTGTTAAGCTAATCATTAAATCGGGGCGTAGCGCAGCCTGGCTAGCGCACTTGACTGGGGGTCAAGGGGTCGCAGGTTCAAATCCTGTCGCCCCGATTTTTTCGCCCGCAGGCGAAAAAATAGAGCAGGTGATTTCTGAACAGGTGAGCAGGAGAGTGAATTCGGCTGAGGAAAGAGAAGTGCTGT
>JAKATV010000006.1 GCA_021818565.1 Planctomycetota bacterium | reverse complement strand
CGAAAAAGTCATGCAACTATCTTGGCATCATTCAATTGGCCTGCGGATTATTGTGGTATCGCCGCCAGCATCGATACACCGTTTTGAGATAGTTTCTTAGCCTCGGCTATTCCAGCGGCTGGGGCACCACGACATTCAGTTCTTCCATTAATTATACGGTTGGCTCATCAAGCACTTCTGGTTATGTTCCCGGCTGGACGGGTGCGGGCGGCGAACAGGTACTTGGCTCCACAACCACCGCGCCGAATCCGCGCAGCGGAGGCAGCTATGCCTGCAACAGCTATGGCGCAACAACACAAACACTTTCCGCCAATGTGATGCCAAATACGACCTATCTTCTCACGCTTGGTGCGGACATCCGCTATTCGGGCAGTTACCCTTATTGGTACCTGACCGCAGAGGGAACCCAGATTTCCGGTGGACTATATATCGGGAATCCTGCCGGGTACCAGCAGGCACCGAACACCGTCGCTGAACTTGTAACAACCGGGGCAACTGCCTCCGGTGCTCTGGGAATTGCGCTGGGCAATAACGGCGGCGGTCAGACACTTTTTAACTATTTACTTGCTGGTCACCGGTGCCGGGTACAGTGGCCTTGGGGTCGATCCAAACGCCGATTACGCGGGTGGCCAATTGGCCATGTTTACACCGGGCGGTGCGACGAACCTGTTCGGCGGAACTCTCACCACCAGCACCCTGACGCCATACGCCATCTTCGATGCATCGCTAACACCCGTAAGCGCCGTTCCTGATGCGCCGACACTTGGCCTGTTGGCCCTCGGTGGTCTGGCTTTACTGGGGCTGAAACGGCGAAGGTCGCTACAGGCCTGACGCTTCTTGTTCACGCCTGATCGCATCCTAATTTACCGGCCTGCGCCGAACCCGGCGTAGGCCGCTTTTTTATCGACCGCCGAACCGGTCGTTGCCGCCCATCCGTGAAGCGGGCATTGGATCTCTGCTGCGACCAGCAAATTGGGCCGCTCCGAGGAGCCTGTCCGAGTAATGGCCGGGATTGCGATTACTCGGACAGGCTCTAGCTATAGGATTTTGCCTTTTGATGGAACAGCAATTTTTATGTTCTCAAATTAGCCATGATCGCCGCCATTGAAATACTGTATAATTCAATCGCCTGCAAAAAGTTTTTCGGGTTGAAATGAGCCTTACATGATCACAAAACGTAGCATGATTAGCCTGATGTGTATATTGGTGCTAACGCTGTGCATGCAGTACGCTGCATTTGCGCGAAGGTATCGGCGGCCCAGGCCAGTGCCATTAACTCCAATTGGGCAAAGGCTTGCGGTCGAGTATTCCGCCATGTTGCAAAGCCTAAGACAAAAAATTATAAACGCGCTACCATCCATCAAGCCGGGGATGGAGAAGCGCTTTATGGCTGCGTACCGTGCCGAGACGGCCTGTAAGCCCTACCTGCTTAGCCCCACCTGGGTGTATCACATTGGAGAATCCCGTGCTTTAGCGGCGCGCCAGCTTGCTCGTGCCCGTGGCAGCAATAAGTCTTATGCCGATGCACTAATCCGTTGTCAAAACGTGGCCACTCCGATTCTAGACCAGATTAACGGCTTCCTTTCGAGAGACAACCTTGATGCCGTGCTGGTGAAAGCCTCCATTCTTGGGTATGCCACCCCGCGTGGGCTGGCGGCGTTTGCTCAGCAGTCTAAATCGAATGAAGCACTGATCCATTCGTTGCTGGCCAACCCGGCACTGATGAAGCAGATGCAGTCCGCTGACGGTCCACGAAATGGCAACTACGGGCTGGCGATGCAGATTTATAATACAATTGAGAAATCAAGTCCGCAGGCTCGCCACGGAATTCTCCAGCGCGTGGCGCTGGCGGTGGCGCTGGTTCAAAAGCCCCTGCGGGCGACATCCGCATTTAATCCAGTTCGCAGATATTATAATTACCAGCAAGCCTACCTGAAGAGGCAGCTCGATCCGGTGTTTCCGACACTCACGACGTGGCAATGTCAGTTTGTGGTTAACGATTCCTATCCGAACCGGGATATTTCATGGTTTCGCCACATGCTGATGAACTATGAACCCGATTATGTATTCAGCGGCCACTACCTGAATATTGTCCACACGGATGTGGGATACAGCGCCATGCATTATGGCTGCGTATCGGGAAACAAGCCTTCTCAGTTGATTGCCGGTGGCGGTGAATGCGGTGCGCGGGCTTGGATTGGCCGCCTGGCGGAGCGGGCATTTGGTATCCCCACATGGGGCGTCAAGCAGCGCGGTCATGCCGCTTTGAGCATCTGGACCCGCAATGGCTGGATTACCCAGTTCAGTGCCGGCTGGCAATGGGTATGGTGGAATAAGCGCGGTGGATTAAATTTTTACTTGGAAACCCAGGCTCGACGATACCCCCGGCAATTCATGAAAGTATTGCGTGCGCAATGGGTCGCCGCTGCAATCGGTGAGAAAAAGCCGAATCTCAGGGTTCCCGGCACGGGTGGCTTTTGGTATGCCCTGGCAATGAAGGAGCAACGCGCCATCGTCGCCTCGGGTGGGCCAACGCTACAAGTCCCAACCAACGCACAGTTAGCCAGAATGTACGGCCCCACCCAAGCACAGATGGTGGAAATGGCACCTGTATCACGAACGGATTTGGAAGTTACGACCGATAGTCATGGCGTTATTACCATTCCGGCGGCGGCGTATGACAACCACGCACGACGAGTGCCGGGTATTACCACGATGAAGAGCTTTTCAGGTGGTTTGCAAATCTATTATCATTGCGGACAGCCCGCGTGGAAAAAACACCATCCCTTCCAATATATTGTCAAGGCAAGCCGGTCTGGAAGGTATGAAATGCAGGCACAAATTGATTCCGTTAAACCTACCGAATATTTAAATTTGTTGGTGAATCACAGTTCGGCCCCGGTCACGATTACCATTCCGTGGACCAATGGCATGTGGCAGCAGACCAAGCCCGTGGAAATCACCCTCATCCGGGGCGATAACACCTTGACGTTTAACCGCGGCCAAGACACGGGGTTTCCTGCAAAGGGAATCTTTGCCTTAAGCATTAAAACATTGGTCCTGACCCCGCGTAGTGTGAATCAGTAGCATGATTCACAAATAACATGTCGATAATTATATATATACCGCGTCCAGTGCGTACTTCCATTGGAACACACCCAGTAGCCGGTGGCCCGGTGGTTGCTCTGGGTGCTTTTTTCGCGTGCGGGCACTCAAACACTTATAATTCGAATGTGATTGCCACGCCCAATTCCATATGCAGCGCAAAGTTTCCTAGAAGCTATCTGGCCTCCGCCTTGGCCTTGGATGATCCGCAGCATTGCTTATACTTCCGACCCGAATTGCAGGGACAGGGAGCGTTGCGACCGGGCGGTTTGCCCGCGAAATTACGCGCGGCTGTTTGATTGCGTGCCAGCAGCCCCATGATTTCCGCCGGAGCATGTCCCGCTTTAAGCAGTCGCGCCATGGTTTCCATGTAGGGTCGAATATGATGCAGAAAGTGTTTATAGCCGGCGCACAGATAATTCAATCCCGGTTCACCGTCGGGTGTATGGATAAAGCGATTTTTAGGGCACTCTCCATTGCAGGCAAATTTCACATCGCACCGGCGACAATATTCGGGCAGCGTGGTCTCTTTATCACTTCCAAAGGTTTTTTGCTTGGGGGAATCAACAAGCCGTTCCAAGGGTGTATCGTTAATGTTTCCCAGGAAGTATTCCGGAGATACATAATGGTCGCAGGCGTAAAGGTCACCCGTATGCTCAATGGCTAAAGCCCGTCCACAGGTTTCACCAAATACACACAAGGCTGAACCGTACCCTGCCCAGATTCCCAGTTGGACATCAAAAGTCTGGATATAAATACGCCCTACATCCCGGCGCACCCATACGTCAAAAATGTCGGACAGAAATTTACCGAATTGCAGCGGTTCAACTGACCATGGGGCTACGCCATCTTGGGGTTGTAGAATGTTTAAAGGCCCACCCTTCGTCAGGTGGCCGGCTGCGCCGCCTATGCGTTCAACCAGCGGAATAAACTGCATATATCCGCTGCCATGCTCACGCAGAAATTCATAAACCTCAATGGGTTGATAGGCCAGTTCGCGATGGACCACGGTTAGCGTGTTGAAGTCCACCTTGTATTCCTTAAGCAACTGCAAGCCGCGCCATACTTGGTCAAATGTCGGCTTGCCGGAGCGCGTGACTCTATAGCGGTCGTGCAATTCACGCGGCCCATCCAATGAAATGCCGACGAGAAAGTGATTCTCGGCAAGAAATCGGCACCAGGCCGCAGTAAGCAGAGTTCCATTGGTCTGAATAGCATTGCTGACGCGCTTTTCCGGTGGGCAGAATCGCTTTTGCAATGAAACCACACGCTCAAAGAATTCCATTCCAAGCAGTGTTGGCTCGCCGCCCTGCCACGCGAACGGAATTTCGTCTCCCGGTTCCGCCGCAATGTATTGACGCACGTAAGCTTCAAGTGTCTGATCGTTCATCCGGAAGTCAGAGGCTTTGTGATGTTCCGGAAACAGCGATTCTTTTTTCAGGTAAAAGCAATATTGACAATCCAGATTGCAGATCGGGCCAATCGGTTTGCTTAAAATATGAAATGGTCCATTTGCAGTCATAAGAACCTAGTCAATTCAGTCCCA
>JAKATV010000373.1 GCA_021818565.1 Planctomycetota bacterium | reverse complement strand
ACGAATTAATCCCACCTTCGTAGCCGATCGGATCGCGCTGAATCCAGCGGCCGAGTCCCGGCGAATATGTACGATTCCGCACGTAATACAGTTGCGTTTCCGGATCGTTTCGATTGACCGGGGCGGCGGAGCGGCGGCGTAATGGCGAAGCGTCAGGCAGTTCCCGAAATCCCGATACTCCGAAATTTACAACGGAGCCTCCGCGTGCCTCTTCCGACCTCTTTGTGAAATCAAAACCTTCAATCACATCCGGGGAGATGGACCCATCTGAATCCGGAACCCCGCATTGCGAAAAAGTGTCATTCCACGCGACCATAAGAAGCTTTCCGAAAAGCCGATTGATTCAGTGCTTGCATTGTATGGCGCACGGGGCCTCCTGCAAAGCAAAATCCGCGTTTTGTTTCTGTTTGATTTGTCGCGTCCGGCTACGCCGCGCGAAAACCCCACCCGCTAAGCACCTCGCCCCGCGGTGCACCACGATCCGCGGCGACTGCTCCAATCCGAATCCCTTGTTGGCCGCGATTAATTGCAGCGACGGTGCTGGTGATGGTTACCTGGTGTGTTCGCGCACATCAGCGGCGATTCCGTTCAGGCAATTCATCCCCGGAGCGCGGCATTTCGCCGCCGCGCCGCTTCATGATACGGTCAAAGGCTTTAAAGTCCGCGCGAGCCTTACGGTCGTTAAAGAATCGTGCGGTCTCAAAGGCCGAGACTTTCTCCGCCACCGCTGTGACCACAAATTGGTTAATACTGGTGTGGTCCTCGAGGCTCAACCGCGTAACGGCCTTCTTCAACGACGCTGGCAATCTCAGAGGGTAGGTATTTGCTTGTTTCATGACAGGATCCTTTCAATCGCTTCCCTCGGAAGCAGTAACTCAATTGCGAACCGGGCCGCTGTATCCCCAAAATCCCGCCGATTGAACGTCACCAGCGCGTCAGCAGCGCCGTTCACTGCGGCTTCAAGAACCATCTCATCACCCGGATCGCGAAGCTGCGGCCGCCAGAGAAAGTGCGTCTTTACGGGCTCGACCATAGCAATAACCGCGGACAAGAATATGTCAGCCTCCCGGTCCGCAAGCCCGGAGGCCCGGAGATGCTCGGATTGGCGGCACACGGCCTCGTATTCCAAGGCTAAGGGCACGCTTGCAGCTAATATAATGCGGCCAGACCGCGCCGCCCGCAGGATCGCCGCTGAGGCCCCCCGCGGGCTGCGCATGGCACCAACCACCACATCTGTGTCGAGCACAAGTTTCACATCTTCGATGATATCATATCGTCGGTGATATGGCAAAGTGCCGCAAAGGCAAAGGGGGCGTCGCGGTCGAGTTGTTCATTTAACGCGGCCATGTCGCCATCCGAATAATAGCCCGATCAAATCTGGCCAGCGTATTCCACCAGAGTTCGCCCTACCGCAAAACCTCCCCCGACCTTTCCGGGCCAAGGGCGATGGCGGTTCCGCTTGCCCTCGCTTCCCATGTTGCGTGCCGGTCGTTCCAGTTTTGCGACATCGAGGCCGTGGCAAAAATCAGACCACGCGGATGTCGGATCCTTTATTTCAGGGAATTATCTGCTTCCCGGCACCCCGGGATTCGTTGATCGTTGTACTATGGTAGGCGCCCGCCCCAATACCCAAGCCACAGCCACCCGCACCGGAACAGACTCAAAGCACCCGATTTTTACGAAGAGGTGGAGGAGGAACGCAGAGGACGGGTGAAGGGAAAAAAAGCTCTGTGAACGTGCGAAACGCCAAACCAATATCGCAGGTGTCCCACAACAGTACCGCACCGTGCCACGATCTTGCATTCGTGCGTTCCCGTATTCGCGCTATCCGCTTAGAGCGTTTACCCCGTGCGCGCCGGGGCGGTCCACCCCATCACACCCCAAAAAAGCCAGTCCAACTCATCGTCGCAGCTCCCTGCCGCAACCGCAAATCACATTGTCCGTGGCTCCCCGGCTTGCCCGGATTCGTTGCCAACGGTTCTCGCCCCGGTAGCCGTGTTATTCATGATATTGTCACTTCGAAGTGCGCCGGTACAACAGGTACAGCTTGCTGATCTCTAATGTGTTGCCGCCCCTGGTTCTGCCGTTGTTCATGCCCACGGATATAAATGTCATCCCAGTCAGATTGTGCAGTTGCGCGGGGTTGTGTCCCATCGGATTCAGATGTGCCAGCGGAATCAGCACCGTCTGCCATTTTCCATTGGCAGTGATAATCGGAGATGAAAGCGTGCAGTAGGCGGGGCTGCCGGTTTTACGGAAAAGCATCAGCCGAACCTTCGCAGGTTTGGCTACACGCGCCCGCAGAAGCACCGCCGCTACCCGTTTGGCTTGCATATCGCCGGGCAACGGGAATTGCGGATACGCCCATCCGCCATCCGCGGCAAACTTCAATCCCCAACCGCCCGTTTCCGGCACAAAGAACGAACTGGTTCCGTTGGCGTTTTTTCGCCAAAGCGCCAGTTGACCGATCTTCAAGCGTACATGTTGCGGGTACCGGTCCAGAAATTGTGCAATTGTTCCCTTTAATCGAATGGCGATTGCCAGCGGGCTTATCGCCGGTGCCTTTCCGGTCGCGGACAACTCTTGTCCCGATATAACCAGATAATGGTATTGCATGATGCTCAGGTGGGCTTTTCGAGGAAGATTTCGAACCGCCCATTGAACCAGGGCATGACCATCGGCTGGTATTTGCCGCTGGATATCCGGGGCGAAACGGTCGCGACCATTTGCCTGGTGGCTCCGCATCGCCAGTTTCACCATCATATTGCGATTGGCCAAGTTCCAGACGCGCACAGCAATAGTGCTTGCCGGAGCATCCGGAAGTATGTAGCCATGTTTATTCCAACTGCAGTCCCGATCATCAAATTGCAGGATGATCGGTGAATGAGGCTGCGGCCGTGGCGGGGGGCGGCGGGAAATTGCGTATAGCCGCCCAGCCTCGGTGGTGGTCTGAATCTTGCCGGTAAAGGCGTTGACCGGACCTCGCAGGTAAACCAGACCGTCGGGAATGGGTATTGAACCGTTGGCATGACGGTGCAGGATCCGGCCATCGATGCCGCGGATGCTTATATCAGACTGCGAAAAGGAAAACGCCGCATTGCGGTTCGCTTTTCCGGTATAAATAACCGCGGTACGTTCATTACCCCGCGCAAATACCGGTGCCAAACGCACAGCGCGATCCGAGATTTTCAGATTTCCCACATACGACCAGCCGGAGAGTTCGGCCACACCATTCACATATGCAGCCATGCTCCGCAGGGGCGTGTACTGCTTTCCCATCATGCCAAAATTGTTAAACTTTGCGTCATGCTCCGTATAAAACGGGTAGACAAACGCAAAATAGCGGGCAATGCCGCAGGCGCGGGCTTCAACCGCCTTCATGGTAATCCAAAGTGCGGAGACCATATCCGGCTCGCGGCGGGGGCGGGCGGTACCCGCTGGCCAGGGCTTGCCGCTTTCCGTGATCCACAGCGGCATCGATTCCTTGCCAAAAGCCTTGAGCCACCGGCGGTAGTTTTCCACGGTACGCGGTAAAGCAACGGGGGAAGCGTAATTGTGAAAGCTTATGGCGTGGACCTGATCCAGCAACCCATTCATGGCGCAACTGCGTTGGAACCCTCCGGACAGATATTGCGCAAAAACGCCTCCGATCAATGGAACATGAATATTGGCCCGTTGAAAGCAGTAGGCGATCGCTTTGACTGTGGGAAGCAGTTGGTCCGCCGGGCGACTTTTCATATCCGGCTCGTTCCACATTTCCAATGCGCCCCAGTCCGTATGGAAATAGCTGCCGATAACTTTCCAGCTTCGTGCTGTCTGTACCAGGTTCACCGGGTACGGTCCCGAATTGCGTTGTCGGATCCAACCTGGAGCGACAGCCAGCATCTGCAGCATCCGCACACCATTATGAAAATAATCTTGAGCCAGTTGGTCATATTGGCATTGGTTGTTCCAGGCAAATCGTCCCGGTGCCGGATTGATCTGCCCCCATCTTAAGCGCTCGCGCGACAGGCCGATGCCGCTGCGCCGCAAAATTCTGATCATCCCCTGGCGCACGGATTGGCGCGTGGCCGGATGATTCACCAGCCAGGCCATGGCACTGTCGATGGAGAAATACTTCCCCGCCCGGCCGTGATGTGCCGCGATCGATACCACGCCGAACTTCTGCCCGCATGCCGGAAAATCAACCTCGTAAAATCCCCGTGGCAGGCGTACCGGTACCTTGATTGCATGATCCCGGCCGGTGATCGTTGCGGTCCCGGTCGTGACCAGATGTCCCCAATAATTGGTGATCTTCCATCGCAGTGTGTGCGGACTTCCGGCCCCGCCCGCTTTCCAGGTCAGTACGGCCGGTTGATTGGGTGTAACAAAGAACCCCGTGAGGCCATCAACCTGCAATGTAAGCTTTGGCTCCCTCGCGGCAAGTGCCGCAACGCTTGGCGTCATGAGGCCGTTGATGGATAGTACCGCTATTGCAATCAATATCACCCGGCTCAGGGCCGCCAAAGGAAAGAAATGACGCATCAGATATATCCTCACAAGTGCCAATGTATTGTGTGCTGCGCCGGACCATTGTTTGCTGCACGGCAAGCGTTGAGAAGTTGCGCTGCAGGGTCGAACGAAAGGTTGCACACATGCGGAACCCATGGGGAGATCGGAA
>JAKATV010000451.1 GCA_021818565.1 Planctomycetota bacterium | reverse complement strand
CAAAAGTTTAGGCCGCCCCTGATATGAAATACCGGTCCCTCCCGCTGCGTTCCCTGCGGCGTTTCTTCAAGGAGGCAATCCGAAATCCACAGTTCGCCGGGAGGAGCCGCAAGCATCCCCTCCAAGACCGCATGCTCCAAACTCCAATGAAGATTCAGTACCGGCGAAATTTCGAGAACAGCCGGAACCGAAACCAGTTCGCCGTAGGTCGCAAATAGTTCCCAACAATCTCGTTCCAGGCGTATGCGCAGGTACCCTTTCACAATCTTGGTCTGGGACGGACAGAACCTCGCATCGTGCAAATAGCTGCTCAGGTAAGCGAGGTCGTGCCGTTGGTTTGCATCATCACGGACCGCATAACAGATGCGCCGAGGCTCCGTTGCCCGAAACCAAGCGCCGAAATCGGGTTGTAATATAGCCGAAGAGTTCTTTTTTCTGGCTCTGTTTTTGCTCGCCAGTCGCTTGCGACCAACTGCGGATGCTGGATTTCTGATGGTCATCGTGGTGATCTTTTCCTGTTAGAATTCGGCGTTAATCTGCGCCCGCATTGGCGTATTTTCCCGGCCCGGCCCCTCTGGAATATTCCACCTCACGGAGGGTAGAATCGCCCGGAGGACCTTGTAAGCGGAAAGGTCTGTAACGGCACCCGGACCGCTTTAATTGCTATCGTTCCATCTCAAGCGCCCGCCCCTCTTTTGTCCGCAACCGAGACAGCACCCGTGCGGCCTTCCTATGTCCCTGTTTCCGTGCTCGTCGCAACCACGCAACAGCACCCCGGTAGTTTCTCCGCGTGCCCGCGCCGCGTAACATGCAAATTCCCAAGTTGTACTGCGCGTGGCGCTCGCCGGATTTCGCGGCGCGCCGGAACCACACGACCGCCATGCGATTGTCCGGCTTCACCCCCTCCCCCAACTCCCAGCAGACGCCTAAGTTGTACTGGGCGTCGGGGCACCCTGCCTTCGCAGCCTTCTGGAACCATTCAAAAGCTTTGGACAGGTCTTGCTTTGTGCCGTTGCCCCTCAGGTACGCTTGCGCGAGGTTAAACTGCCCGCGCAAAAGTCCGCCCTCAGCCGCCGCCTTAGTCCACAGAAAAGCGCGTCGGGTGCTGCGCCGGACGCCGAATCCGCGCCTGCAGGCCCAAGCTAAATTGTATTTGGCGTCAGGGTCGCCCAGCCGCGCGGCGAGCCGCCAGAGCCGCACCGCAGCTCCGGGATTGCGCTTAGCTCCCCTAGCATCCGAAATAATACACCCCGCGTTATACGCCGCCAACGGGCTGCCAAGCTGCGCCGCCTCTAAATAACATTCGAGGGCCTCTTGCCGCCGGCCTTCCCCGTCGTATCGCAGCCCCCTGGCAAGCAGCCGGCACCCTTGACGGCCCGCGTCGCCGTGGACCGCGCGTGCTTGCTTGGGGATCGCTGATCGCGAATTTTTTTTGAATTCCATAACGCTCACTCGCATGCACTCTCTTTCGCCACAACATCATTGTACCGCCGCCCCGCACTTTCGACATTCTCCTTTTTCATTCCACCAAACTGCCCCCAAGCGGACCGCAAAGCGCATTCACGAAGGTTGCATTCACAACGCTGCCGCATGGTAGCCAGTTGTCCGGCGAACTCCGACAGCTTCACTGCTTCCACCGCCCGTTCCGGATCGTAACGATCTTCGCGGGACCGGCACATGTATCCGCCCGAAGACTTCGCCCATGCGCAGGTCGCCGGGACCACTATATCCCATGGTTGCACCTGGTCATCTTTTTAAGTTGCTGGCGGTGTATGGACGAATTAATATTTCACCCTCGTGGACAGGCCCGTGGCGAATGTTGCATGCGCCAAACCCTTTACGGTGGACCGCCTCCGGTCACCCGCCCCGTATACCCAAATCCCAAATCTCAGGGCATCGCCGATACCGACCCTACTGCCTAATAGGGAAACTACTGAATTTACCCATTCCCATCCTGCTTACGAAAACTTGGAAGGATCGCGTAAGGCACCGGGGGTTTGGCCGGTGTGTTTTTTCAGCCAGCGGCAAAAATAGGGTAATTCGAGAAAGCCGCATTTATGGGCTATTTCTCCGGCTTTTTCATGCGTTTGTGTTAACAATGTGCGGGCTTCCTGCAAGCGCACCTGCGTCATGTAATCCATGAGTGTCAGCCCGGTCTGCTGATGGAACAGGCGGCTTAGCGACCCGCGATGGTAGCCTACACGATCCGCGATCATGCGCGCGGCCAGATGCGGATTGGAAAACTCCTGTTGAATAATATGTTCGGCCTGCCGCACAATGGTGGCCATTTCGCTGGTACGCAGCCCGTCGGCCACGCGGTACAGCAAGGCAATAGCGGAAAGACTGGCCCGGCGGCGGCCCTGAATGGTGTAATCCTTGAGGCGCCGCATGAGTTGATGAATTTCCTTGACCGGTGGCTCCACGCCGCCATAAACCCCGGGCCTTAGATCCAGTGCTAAGGCAAACTGTTCCGCCAGGGGGCCATCCAGAGAAAACCAGCAGAACTCGTTGACATTTTTAAGCGCCCAGAACCGGTGCGGAATCATGGGCATATATATTCCCAGATCACCGGCTCGCATGTTCATGCGTTTGCCCTCCACATCCATCGCGGCCTTGCCCTTAATCAGCCATTTCAGCAACACCGTGCGGGGCGACCATGGCGGCTCAAAGCGCCCCATGGATACAAACGAATGCTGCGCTCCCCGCAGTGCCACCGGTACGCCGTGCGGCGGATGATCGCGCGGCCGCTCTACCGCCGTGCCGCCGACTCTAAGGGCAATTAATGCTTTGCCATTCTTATCCAATGGCTCTTGCCAGGGCATATCGTTGATCCTTTCCAATCGCGGCCTTGCGACCTGAAAAACACTTTTTCTTCACCTGTCCTGATTGTTACAAAAGTACAACAAGTGGTGACAAAAGTCTAATTGCGAAGTTCTGGCATTATATTTATTGTAGCATCATAGGCAGGTGGCATTCGCCCGCGCGGCCCCAATTTGACCCCGGACGCCGGTTGAATGCGTAGACGAAAAATAAGAGTTACGGTTTTCTTGAACGCCCCCCAGGTGGATGTAGGACACGCCATCCGCCGGGGGGCTGTTTTTTCAGCGCTCGCAACGGTGGGAACCATAAAAAAACAAAACTCCCCCGCTGGTAAAGCGGTCAGGAGTTCTGTTTTGAATCGTGTGATCCACGAGCCGATGGGCGGCTCGGCAGGCACCCCGGCGGATGTTACGTTGGTAACATCACATGCGGGCCGGCATGGTTATTTTCCGCCGAGGATCGCATCCTTGGCGGCTTTGGCCACGCGGAATTTAACCTTGCGGCGGGCGGGAATTTCAATGGGTTCGCCGGTTTGAGGATTGCGGCCCATACGCTTTTTGGTGTTCACCAGAACCAGCTTGCCCAAGCCGGGGATGGTGAACTTGTTCTTGGCTTCCTTGTACGCAAGTTGGGCCATGCAGTCCAGAGCTGCGACAGCCTGCTTCTTGGTCATTTCGGAGCCGGTTTCCTTGGCGACCAGTTCCGCGAGCTTCGCGGCGGTCTGAGACTTGGTGAGGGACTTGGCCATAAACATCTCCTTACTATGGCGGACAGGTTTGCAGGATACGGCCGGAGTTCCACCGCCGGAATATAAATCCGTCCCTGCAATACGATTAATCAATAAAATAAGCGATTTTTCACAGTATGCAACTGAAAAACATAAATTTTTCCATTTTTTTTATTTTGTCGCCCCCCGGGGCGGATTACAAAAAGATGATTCCTGACGCTTTCGCGGGTATGCTATAGCCCTCTATTTTGGAGGTCTGTCAGATGGCGCACCCGTGGACAACGCCGATTCCCAGTCGTGTATTTTTCACCAAAGGCGTAGGCCGCCACCGCTACAAAGCCCAGTCACTTGAACTTGCCTTTAGACATGCAGGTATCGAGAAATATAATCTTGTACAAGTATCGGGTATCTTGCCCGCTCGCTGCAAGATCATCCCCGTCGCCGAAGCGATCCGGGAACTTTCGCCCGGCCAGATCGCCTTCGGGGTTATCAGCGAATCCAGCAGCGATGAACCCAACCGTCTGCTGTGCGCCGGCATCGGCGTGGCCCTGCCCATACGGGATCAGTACGGCTATATCAGCGAACATCATGGCTTTGGCATGACGGAAGAAAAAATCGGCGATTACGTTGAAGACATGGCCGCCACCATGCTGGCCACCACACTGGGTATTGAATTTGACCCACAATACAACTATGACGAGCGCAAAGAAATTTACCGCATGAGCGGCAATATCGTCCGCACACGCAATATCGTGCAGACCGCGGAAGGCGATAAAAAAGGTCTGTGGAACAGTGTGGTGGCCGCGGCTGTCTTCCTGATGTAATGCCTGTCAGCCAGATCAACCGCCCGGCACCGCTCCCTGAGAAACGCCGCGCAGCCAACGGACGCCGCGGGCTCACCGTTTGATCCGCACCGCGGTCACCGAATTAATGGCGTCAGGTGCCAAGTTATCGGCTCGACTTTGGTTATTGTTCGCCATTGCCCGCGAAAAAAAATAACTGAACATCTTTTCTCGCGGCGACACCTCTATTTCGGCTAAAAGGCGACAATTCCCCGTCGGCAAAACAAACTCCCGGAAGCGTGTATTGACGGACGAAAAGCGAAGCATTACTA